>JBBSUA010000100.1:0-6894 GCA_038235315.1 Pseudomonadales bacterium
ATATCCGTTGCTTGAGCGCCACGTGATCGCATCGCACTAAAGGCTGCGTGACCTGGCGTGTCTAGGAACGTAATAACACCGCGATCGGTTTTTACATGATAAGCACCGATATGCTGCGTAATACCACCAGCTTCGCCATTCGCAACTTTAGTTTCACGAATTTTATCTAGTAGTGATGTCTTACCGTGGTCGACATGACCCATAATAGTCACTACAGGTGGGCGCGATTGAACGTTGCTACTGCGCTCATCAACAGCATCATGAAGATCGTCTTCAACTTTAGTATCGCTTACTGGTACAGGGTTATGCCCCATCTCTTCAACGATAAGGCTCGCTGTCGCTTGATCTATGATATCTGTTTCAGTGGCCATTTCACCCATTTTCATAAGTAATTTGGTGACTTCACGAGCTTTGACTGCCATACGCTGAGCTAAGTCTGCGACTGCAATCTGTTCGCTAATCTCAACGTCATAGACGATTTTTTCAACAGGTTTTTCGAACTTATGTTGTGATGACTGCGTCGAACGTAGACCGTTTTTGCGATTTTTGATTTCGCGCTCATCTTGGTTCTTACGGCGACGACCACGAGTACCCGTACTATTGGCACCACGCTTGATCTCACGACGTTCTTTTTCAAAAGACTCTTCTAGCGCATCGCCTACCAAACCTTCAGCTAATGGCTCATCTTTACGAACCTCAGCAACAGGCTCACGATCTGTATATTGACCTGCCATTTTACGCATTTGCTCAAGAGTACGCTTTTGCGCTTCTTTAGCTTGTGCTTGGCGAGTTTCAGTCTCAATCTGACGTAAACGATTTTCTTCTTTTTCACGAACTTCGCGAACTTTACGCTCAGCTGCTGTTTCCACTTTTGGCTTAGTAGCAGCGACTTTTTTCTTCTCTTTTTCTTTAGTCTTGATCTCAACGGTAGCTTTACCGTTTTTCTTGACCACTACTGAAGAATTTGTAACTTTAGCACTTTTGCCTTCCGAGCTTTTGCTTGAACCAAGACTGGTACGCATTGCCGCTAAGGTAGCCGCTTGACGCTCTTCAGATTTTTTCTTAGTAGCAGCACGCTCTTCAGCATCTTGAGCAGCACGAGCTTGCGATTCAATCAACGCTTGCTCACGCGCAGCCAACTCTTCAGCCATTTTTTCTGGATCAGGCTTATCAAAGACTTTCTTTTTGCGTACTTCAACATTGACGCTCTTAGATTTACCTGAAGAACCTGTCACACGCGCGGTACTAGTCGTCTTAGATTTTAGACTAATACGGCGCTTGTCTTGCTGACCATGACTTTGCTTTAAATACGTCACCAACTTCTCTTGCTCAAGTTCGGTGACTGAGTCATCCTCACCACGAGCAGGCAGTCCAGCATCTACCAATTGCTGCTTTAGAGCACTTGCGGTTTTGCCTACCATATCTGCCAGTTCTTTGACGGTCTTATCTGCCATTGATTATCACCTACTGTCTATTGTTTGCTATATGTTCAATTCAATTGTTGGCTACAAATGATTGCGTTTATACCGGTATTAATGTCACTTGCTATAGATATTCGTTAAGAAATTATGCAAAAAAACAGTTTATTACCAGTATTTTATTAGAAATAGCATATCACCAAAAGACAGCGATATGCCGTTAACGCTTATTCATCGAACCAAGATTCCCGAGCCTTCATAATCAGTTTTCCTGCCGTTTCAGCATCTAAACCTTCAATATCTTCTAAGTCAAACACCGCTTGTTCAGCTAAGTCATCGACAGTAATAATATCTTGTTGTGCCATTTTATAAGCCCAACTGATTGTCATACCCTCTAGATCTTGCAACTCTTGACTGGGTTCTTTCATATTTTGTTGTTTAACTAATTCATCAGCAATGACCACTTCTTTTGCACGCTCTTGAATCATATCAATGGCCTCATCATCAAGACCTTCAATATCATAGAAAGTTTCAACAGGAACATAAGCGACTTCTTCAATACTAGTGAAGCCAATATCAACTAGAGCCTGTGCCAAATCTTGATCGACTTCTAAACGTTCGTAGAACAGTTCGATAAAGACTTTAGTTTCGTTCTCTTGGCGCTGTTGATACTCTTCTTCCAACATCATATTAAGCTTATAACCTGTTAGTTCCGAGGCTAAACGTACGTTTTGACCTTGTGAACCAATAGCTCGTGCAAGCTGATCATTGGTACTAAAAACAATATCAGCGGTCTGAGTATCTTCATCTAAGATGATACTGCTAACGTCCGCAGGCTCTAGAGCACTGATAATATACTGTGCAGGATCATCAGACCATACCACTACATCAATGCGCTCACCATCAAGCTCTTGCTGTACCGCTTGAATACGTGTACCACGCATACCAATACATGCACCGACAGGATCAATACGATGGTCGTTGGTTTTGACTGATATTTTAGCACGAGTACCAGGAAGGCGGGCAACATTGCGAATCTCAATGATTTGCTCAGCAATCTCAGGCACTTCTTTTTGCATTAATGCGGTTAGCATTTCAGGATGCGTCCGCGATAACAATAATTGTGCACCGCGGTTTTCACGGTTTACATGAAATAAAATCGCATTGATACGCGATTTTACTCGCAGCTGTTCACGCGGCAGCATGTGATCCCGTGACAAATAACCTTCAGCATTATCGCCTAAATCAACGATATAACCATCACGAGTTTGTTTTTTAACTTCACCATACATCATTTCGCCAACACGTTGCTCGAATGCGTCGGCTACTAGAGCGCGCTCAGCTTCACGAATTTTTTGAATAATGACTTGTTTGGCTTGAGTAGCAGCGATACGGCCAAATTCAATCGACTCGATCTGCTCTTCTTTAATGTCACCAATTGACCATTCTTCTTGGTCGAGGTCAGTAATAGCAAGTTGACAAGCTGGCATCTCATGATCTTCATCGGCGACCACTGTCCAATAACGATAAGTATCATAGTCACCAGTCTCACGATTAATCGCTACCCGCACAGCCACTTCTGGCTGTTCGGTATATACTTTTTTCTTAGTCGAAACTACTAAAGCATCTTCAATTGCTTCAAAGATGTCTTCAGGATTCAAACCTTTTTCATTGCTGACGGTTTCAACGACCGTTAAAATTTCACGACTCATGCTATACCTATCCTATCATTTTATAATTGGCTTAGATTTTATAATTTATGTATCAGGGTTATGTTGCCATAATAAGCTATACGTCATCTATAAACCGAACAATGCATGGCTATAGCACTTACATCAGTTGTGAATCTAGGATGCTTAATAAAATATTAAGCATCCTCAAAAATTAAATTGGCTTTATCAATATTGCTAAGTGCAATCTCAAACTGCTCACCATCTGTAGCAGTCATTGCCAGTGATGATGCCGCCATACTATCAAGCTTACCCGTTACTTTACGACGTTTTTTGTCACCTTCTCCTATTGCTTGTATCAAACGTAAGCTAACCGTCTGACCGACATAATCAAGCATTTGCTCATCTGAGAAGAATGCTCGATCAAATCCTGGTGACGATACTTCTAAGATATATTCACCAGCAATAGGGTCGTGAACCTCAAGAATACCACTGACTTGATGATTCACCGCTGCGCAGTTCTCAATAGTCACTTGCTTATCTTGTGCTTGATCTTCAGGCAAGGATTCAATATAGATGCGTAATAACGAGCGATTTCCTTGCGGAGTAAACTCGACACCCCATAATGCCACATCACAAGCGGCTACTGCAGGTGCAATCATATTGGTTAATTCTGCAACTTTAGTTGAAAGTTTCATAATCTATTTATAGCTTCCTATTCGTCTATCAATGGTACTTAATAAACTGTATGACTTTTTTATTCGTAGTTTATTCGTGGCTTATTTATTCGTAACAATTACGGCTTACTCTATTATTTTTATAGCGGAACAAGCATGATTCAATTTATATCTATATAAGGACAGCAGGGACAAACACCAAACTCAGGCTACCAAGGTTTTTATTATTCTCAAAACTAGACTGATAATAAAAAGAAGATAAGATGAAAGAGTATTTAGCTTATGGATAACCGTGCTTTTAACCAACGATTACTGTCATTTATTCTATCAATATTACTTATATCATAGGCATAAAACCTATGCGCAAACAGATAGAAATTGCAATAACACTGACTAACAGATACAAAAAAACCCACAAACATGATGGTGGGCTAATTTGCACTGAAAATTTAGTGTACAAAAATCAGTATTGAATGTGGTAGCGGGGGCTGGATTTGAACCAACGACCTTCGGGTTATGAGCCCGACGAGCTACCAGACTGCTCCACCCCGCATCAATTTAGAATGCACATTGTAGGTGAGTTTCATAGATGTGTCAATCTTTTTTTAAAGAAACTTTAAATGAGAATCACATACCTATTGAGCACTAACCTAACAAGATAAAAATTTGGTGCGATTGGGGGGACTCGAACCCCCACAGCTTGCGCCACCACCCCCTCAAGATGGCGTGTCTACCAATTCCACCACAATCGCTTGCTGCCATACTACTCTTTACTGTACTGCCGTTCTAATAATAGCGTGTCAGCACTTGCTTGTTATCAACGGTTCGCGGTCTTACAGCAATGAGGATTGCGTTCGCGATAATGAGTGTTGAATAAAAACAGGTAAGCATTGTAAAACTACCACGCTAAAATAGCAAGAGCACTAGCAAAATACAAAAACAACTCTCTATAAATACAAATGACTACTGAGGATTTTGCGTTAGAGGACGTGGTGTGAGCGGTGCAGAAGCTGGTGCATCTAAACGAAACTGATCTTCAGCTTGCTTACGCGCGTGAACCGCCAACGTCATACTGGTAATAAAAAATATCACCGTTAATACTGCGGTGGCACGGGTCAAGAAGTTAGCCGTTCCTACTGCACCAAATACTGTGCCGGAAGAACCTGCACCAAAAGAAGCCCCAGCATCTGCACCCTTGCCATGCTGTATCAAAATCAAGCCAATCATGGCAATTGCCACAATAATATGCAGGGCTAATATAAACGTAAACATGGTGGCCTCTTTTGCCGTGTAATGACGATTAATAATGGAAGTTAGATCTTAGAAGGTATTACTATTAAGCGCTAGCGCTATGATTATAAAAACATAATGACACTAAATAAGGCGCATTGTACACGATTGCAAGGGTACTGTTAAACCCACATTTGACAACTTATAAGACCTTTTTATAAGCTTACCTTTTATGGGCATCCCTTTTTACAATAACAAGTCCTGTATTTAGCAGATCTTGTATTTGATACAAATCATACTAGATGACTTTTGTAATAGCATTTATGTTTAAAATGAGAAAACGATATGCGCAACGACATCTTTAAAGGCTAGGCTTTTGCTCTATTAAAAGCATCGGCAATTGCCAAAAAGCTCTCTGCTTTCAATGAGGCGCCACCAATTAATGCACCATCGATCACTGGACTTGCCGCAATAGTATCGGCATTGCTGGTATTGACACTACCGCCGTATATTACGCTGATGTTAGATAGCGGGTCAGCAAAAGTGGCTACGGTTTGTTTAATGTGCTCATGGGTTGCCGTTACTTCAGCGACTGTGGGTACTTTACCCGTCCCAATTGCCCATACTGGTTCATAAGCGACAATCAGTCGCTCAGTCAATGATGTGGCAAAATTGGGTTGTTCAGCTAGTAAATCTTTTATTATCGCGAGCTGTCCATTCAAGACATCAAGTGTCTGTTGGTCATCGTATTGTGTTTGGGTCTCGCCTACACATAGCACGATGCCTAAATTCTGTGTCAGGGCATTTTTCATTTTATTAATGAGGGTTTCATGAGATTCTCTATAATACTGACGACGCTCAGAGTGACCTAATATCGTCCAAGACGCACCAGCATCAGCGACTTGCTGTGCAGAGCAATCTCCGGTATAAGCGCCAACACTATCGCTATGCGCACTAATATCTTGGGCAGCACACAATAAAGAAGTTCCTTGCAAACGCGCGCTGACAGCAGCAAGATGGATACAGCTCGGAGCCACCATCAATTGGCAATGCATTGTACGATTAACAGTATTCTCTGTCACTGCACCTAATAACGTATCTAACAATGTATTAACATTGCTAATCCTTGCTGGATTTTGTTTCCAATTTCCAATGATCCAAGCTTGCATTAATTATCTACCTTATCTCGTTTATCATTACCGATACCGCTAACATGCGCGCAAGTATAACAAATATTCGTCAAGTGCTATAGTATGAAGCAGGGCCATATGAGCTATTGTTTTTTCAATTGTCTGTCAGCGATCTGTTATCAAATAGTATAATCTATCGTTGATAAAGCATTTCGCTGTAGAGTTGAGCGTAACATTATTACCTTTTTGCTTTAAATAATCGCTATTTCGTATTGTCATGCTTCTTGCATGTTTTTGTGATAATTGAAGTAAGCTAAAGTATAATTTACAAGTGCCAAAAATTTATAATACTATCTAATACTGCACTATTAATATTGGAAATCTATCTACATAGACTCCCAATACGTTCGATACTAATCGCTAGTATCAAGGAGAGAAGGTCATGTCTACTACAATCAGCACGTTCGGTGGTTTAGCGCTGCAGCTTATTGATGCAGGAGTCGTTAGCGAGGCGCATATGAAAACGGCGCAGGCTGAATCGCTACAGCAGAAAATAAGTCTGGTGTCTTATTTAGTAGACAACAAAATGGCTAACGCCTACCAGCTCGCAAAATTACTATCAAGATCATTTGGTGATGCCTTATTCGATCTCAATGTCATTAATAACGATAATATACCGAAAGATTTAGTTGATGAAAAAATAGTCCGTAAGTTCAATGCCTTGCCTATCTTCAAACGTGGACAACGACTGTTTGTCGCGTTAAGTGAT
>JBBSUA010000101.1:0-6891 GCA_038235315.1 Pseudomonadales bacterium
GGGCTATGGTCAATATACCACCGCCCACCCCACTTTTACCCGGCAAGCCGACACGATAAGCAAACTCACCAGAGCCATCGTAGTGACCACACATCATCATCAGCGAATTAATCCTTCGAGAGCGCTGTGGGTTGATAACCCGAACCCCTGTCGCTTGATTGACCCCATTCGATACTAAAAACAAACCGGCACGGGCAAGCTGTTGGCAACTCATGGCGATTGAGCATTGATGAAAATAAACACCTAGAACTTTATCCACCTCATGATCTAAATTACCAAAGGATTTCATGAAGTGTGCTAAAGCTGCATTGCGATCTCTGTGCTTCATTTCAGACGCCGCTACTTTATGATCAAAACGAATCGAGTCGTCACCTGCGATAAAATGCACAAATTGTAGAATCTCAGCCAAGATTGTTTTTGGCTCGTGTCCCATCATAATCGCATCTACTACCGCAATCGCCCCAGCGTTGATAAGTGGGTTTCGTGGTCGACCGGACTCATTCTCCAATATGGTAATCGAGTTAAAGGGATCACCAGAGGGCTCACGACCAACATGATTCCAAAGCCTATCGCCTAGCTTGCCAAGGGCGATGGTTAAGGTAAATACTTTGGAGATACTTTGTATGGAAAAAAGCGTACTAGCATCGCCTGCGCTATAGACTTGCCCATCTGGAGTCGCAACGCTAATACCAAACTGGTTGGCATCAACATGAGCCAGTTGCGGTATATAATCTGCCACTTTTCCACGTTCGGTCTCAGCTGCCATTTGTGCGGCGATATCATCTAAAATCTGTTGTATCATTAAGGGTATAACCGTGTTTTTGTTGGGTTGTTAGATAGCGGTGATTTTAACTGAATTAGAGGTTTGAGGTGCGATGAATTTTATTTTAATTGGCTATGTTGAACTGAACCTTCTAGGCATTTCAAAGACTTAATATTCCGAAAGAATGCAATGGCAAAAAGACAAATCTATTTACTTGCATATATAATCATCATCGATCATAACGACTTAAATATAAGTAGTTCCGGTAGAGTAGGCTATTTAAAATTGAAAGCTTTTATTGATATTTCAAGTATTTCTTCTTTTTATATATTCATCATAGATAGTAACTTGCTCCTCATAGTTATCAAAATAAAAATCGAAAAAAGCTCTTTGAGCGAAGCATTTTGGAGTTATGTTATATTCTTCTTCAAAATCTCTCCATATAAAACCTTCATCGTCCTCGTGAGTTTCCTTACTATCGTCAAAATAGAATTGATATATATAATCTTTAGGAATACTAGGGTCTAGTATTTTAAAAATACGTTTGTCATATAAAACAGGCTCCTTATTATCATTCTCAATGCGATAATTTGTTGTTTGGATCTCTATTACTTCGTATTCAAAGTTATGACTGAGCGCACTATTTTCGATAAGTTTCTTATAAAAACTATCACATTCATCAATATCTCTTAACTTAACTTTCATATAGTTTCCTAATGCCTTAAGGCTTTAAAATAAATTGTATTATAGCTGGCATCAAAAAGTAATTAAGAAGCGGTAAACTTTTCTGATTATTTAAGACTAGGATTTTTAGAAATCTATACTCAAAATATTACCTAATAACCTAGTCAAAGAACCATCAAGCCCAGATTATCAATTGCACTCAGATGTACACTGATGCGATTCAAGAGCTTACTTCCATTGAAATTACTTGTGCTACAGTCTAGGATTCAAGTCCTCTCTAGGCTACCAAATATACCAATAAAAGTAGGCGTTAACCAGTCAAAAGTAAGTACAAAAAAACCGCCCTGATCAAAAATCAGAGCGGTTTTTCACATCGATAAAAAATATTTACTCAGCGTCAGGAGTTGAGCTTGTACCCTGATCGATACCTTTCATAGTCAGCTTGATGCGACCACGGTTATCAACGTCTTGGACGAATACATTGACCTTTTGCCCTTCTTTTAGGTAATCAGAGACATTCTCTACGCGCTCTTCTGCGATTTGTGAGATATGCACGAGACCATCAGTGTTTGGTAAGACATTAACGAAAGCACCGAAATCAACGATACGAGCGACTGTACCTTCGTAAGTTTTGCCCACTTCAACTTCAGCCGTTAGCGCTTCTATTCTACCGATAGCGGCTTTAGTCGCTGCTTTGTTTTCGCCAAAGATACGGATAGTACCCGCATCATCGATGTCGATAACTGCACCAGTTTCTTCAGTTAGCTGACGGATCGTCGCGCCACCTTTACCTATAACGTCACGGATTTTGTCAGGATTGATCTCAATTACCGCGTAGTTAGGCGCATGAGCATTGATTTCAGTACGGCTCTCTGGCAATACTTTATTCATCGCATCTAAGATATGGATACGACCGGCATGGGCTTGCTTAAGCGCTTGTTCCATGATGTCAGGCGTGATGCCTTCGATTTTGATATCCATCTGAAGAGCCGTAATACCGTCTTTAGAACCCGCAACTTTAAAGTCCATATCGCCAAGATGATCTTCATCACCTAAGATGTCAGACAGTACTGCAAAGCGCTCGCCTTCTTTGACTAAGCCCATTGCGATACCAGCAACGGGTGCTTTGATTGGTACGCCAGCATCCATCAATGCCAAACTTGCGCCACAAACAGAAGCCATAGACGATGAACCGTTAGATTCAGTGATTTCTGATACCACACGAATGACGTACGGGAAGCGGTCACTATCTGGAAGCATCGCTTGTACACCACGGCGTGCTAGACGACCATGACCGATTTCGCGACGTTTAGGGATGCCTTCACGACCCGTCTCACCCACTGAGAAATGCGGGAAGTTATAATGCAGCATGAAATGGTCACGAATCGTACCAGCTAACGAGTCAATCATGTTGACGTCACGGCTGTTGCCTAGCGTAGTGGTAACTAAGGCTTGAGTTTCACCACGGGTAAACAATGCTGAACCATGAGTGAATGGCAATACACCGACTTGTACATCAAGCGCACGAACGGTTTCAAGATCTCGACCATCGATACGTGGCTTACCTGACAAGATATTGTCACGAACGGTGCGGTATTTTAAGTCGCTATATATTTCTTTTAGCTCAGAGACATTGCTGCTATAAGTTTCTGACTCAGCATCGCCAGCTAAAGCAGCGATTGCCGCATCTTTGATTTCATCAAGCTTAGTATAACGCTCTTGCTTGTCAGTAATGGTGTAAGCGTCAGCAACTTGCTCGCCGAACTGCGCTTTCATGCTACTCTCTAACGCTTCGTCATGCTTAGGCGCTGTGAACTGTTGCTTAGCCGTACCGACTTCTTCTGCTAATGAGATGATGTTGTCGATAACGATTTGCTGTTGCTGATGACCGTACAATACTGCACCTAGCATTTGGTCTTCTGATAGCTCTGCCGCTTCAGATTCAACCATCAATACGGCAGACTTAGTACCCGCAACGATCAGGTCAAGATCACTTTCTTTAAGCTGCTCAATCGTTGGGTTCAATACGTATTCGCCATTGATAAAGCCAACGCGCGCACCAGCAACAGGACCATTGAATGGGGCGTCAGAAATAGCCAATGCCGCTGAAGCACCGATTAATGCAGCGATATCAGCGTTTTGAGTCTTGTCTGATGATACGACTGTAGCCGTTATCTGAATCTCATTCAGATAACCTTCTGGGAATAATGGACGAATCGGACGGTCAATTAAGCGTGACGTTAACGTCTCAAACTCGCTTGCACGGCCTTCACGTTTGCCATAAGCGCCTGGGATTTTACCAGCAGCATACATTTTTTCTTGATAATTAACGGTTAGCGGGAAGAAGTTTTGACCGGCTTTAGCTTCAGACTTCACTACGGCTGCAACTAGGACAGACACGCCGCCCATATGTACCATAATAGAGTTGGCTTGACGTGCAACACGACCTGTCTCTAAAATGACTTGCTGATCGCCGTACTGGAACTCGCGGGTAATAGTATTAAACATTGACATATATTTTTTTCCTAATGTTAGATGACGAAAATGATATCAATTACTTAAGCAATTTGTACTTAGGAAACCTGTACTTAAGCAACCTGATATCGGTCGTTAAAATTTCTTTACTGCGATTTAACAGAATGTATTTATGCTACTCATTAGTGGCATTACTGTCTCACACCTATTTATCGATCTTGCATGTTTCAATCGTTCAATTTCAGTTTTTATCATCACTGATTTTATTACTTTTAATAAAGCTTGCGCCAATCATAGCGTCCATAGCGTCACTCACTTCGTAAATCACGATGACATGTTATAAAGCAGTCATAAAAAATACTGGTTGTAGACACCGCGATAAAAATTCACAATGCACCATTTTACAGTGATTTATTAGCATTGACCAATCAATTGCACAACTTGGTAAGCATCTGTAGTTAAAATAGCTTGAAAACGCTACGGTACTGCTGGTATAAGCTTTTTATAAAATATCAACCATAAAAAAACGGCGTGAAACTATTCCACACCGTTTTTTTATTACTCACATTTTATATCGATGATAACAAGTTATTCTTTTCAGAACCTCGAATATACTTTGTAAATTTGAGTACTTGCTTATCATCTGAGCAATCGTGTCTTTATTAACGACGTAGACCCAATTGGCTAATCAACGTGCTATAACGACCCAAATCTTTACCTTTTAGGTAATCAAGCAATTTACGACGAGTGTTAACCATACGGATAAGACCGCGACGGCTATGATGATCTGCTTTATGAGCTTTGAAATGGTTTTGTAAATCGTTAATACGAGCGCTCAATAGAGCAACTTGTACTTCAGGTGAACCTGTATCATTTTCGCCACGCTGGTACTGAGCAATGATATTTTCACGATCGGTATTAGTTAACATAGATTTCTCCGGCAATGCTAAGTATCTTATAGTATTCTGAACATACCTAAATATGAGAAACTTTAAGACCATAGAATAATTTAAAAATAGTCTGTACCCATTCAGGACAACCCTGCATTACTAGAGTTGACCTAGTGGAGACAAACACAATAGGTGATTAACGCAAACTTTAAAATACAATAAAAGCTTGTTGTTAACGTGAGGGCGATTATAACAAAAAACTGCTCAACTAACAGCAATTTTCACTAATAGTTGCAGCAGTTTTGTAGTCACTATTACAGTAACCGTTATTCGTTATTACTTTTTATTAGCATCATCTTGGGTAGCATGACCACCTAAAGCATCATCACTTAAAGGAGCGGTCGTCGCTTCGGCAAGACTATCCGGAACACTATCTTCACTTGGATTAATGTCGTTTGCCAATTCTCGAATTTTTTTCTCTTCTTGATCTAACTCTTTTTGTGGCTTATCCATGATGTCTCTCCTAATATTGATATTTTATTTTAAAAAATGCCAACTGTTTGAGCAGCCGACATTTCTATTTAAAATCTCTTACTCAAAAATATGAATTCAGTACTACTTATCTTTCTTATCCATATCTTTTGTGTCTTTTGCATTCTCGGCAATTCGATCTGCTGCTGCTTCTGCGTCTTCAGTATAGTTATTTTCAGTTTGGTTCTTCAATGAAGCTTCAGCTGCTTCAGAACGTTGCTGCTCGAATTTTGTGTCATTTGGATTAGGCTGTGTCATAATAAATTCCTTAATTATAGTTGGGATACAGGATTGTCTTGAATTTGATAAACTTCAATTTAAACTTAAATTGTCAATAGCTATCTATACAGATAAAGCCTTATCAATAGCTTCAACGAAGTTCTCGATATCGTCTGGATTACGCGAGGTGATAAGATTACCGTCTACTTGTACCGTCTTGTCTACGAAAGTGGCACCCGCATTTTCTAAATCAGTTTGCAAAGTGTTGTAAGCAGTAAGTGTTCTACCTTCAACAATACCAGTATTAATAAGTACCCAAGGTGCATGACAAATAGCAGCTAAGGGTTTATTCGCTTCATTAATCGCCTTAATGATACGATGCGCTTCTTTGTTACCACGCATAGCATCGGCGTTTACGGTACCACCCGGCAGCACCAATGCATCGTAATCTTCAGGATTGGCGTCTTTAGCAAACATATCAGCAGTAAAGGTATCTCCTTTATCCACATGATTGAGACCTTGAACTTGCTTCTCATCGTTGGTAGTGATTAAGATCGTTTTATAACCCCTATCTTTGAGCTTATTATTAACGTCTTCGTACTCTACCTGCTCAAAATTAGTATGAAGTAAAAAAGCGATAGTTTTCATAATACTCCTTATCTTTTATTCTGTATTTTTATAATTTTAGTTTATAAAGAAGTTAGTTTTTTAGAATTAGTGCTAACTGTACTTTTCAATCCGACCTAATTAATGTACAAAAAAAACAGGCTCCACCATAGGTGAAACCTGCAATAAAATGTGTTCATATGTGATTAGTGTAATGTGCTCGTAAATTGTATAGGGATTTAGTTAGTATTGAATTAACTTTTTAGGTTGCAACCGCCCATTTAGGCTAACAGCACCTAAGCCTAAAAAACGTCCGTCTTCATCTACTAAACGAATATCAACTGGCAACTCATGTTCTTTACTCCAATTGTCATCATCTGCTTTTATTATGCGTTGATCGACTTTTTGCAACATATTCAAAATGTATGCTTGTAGCTCAGGAGTGAGTTGGTCACTAACATTTAAGCGCTGACCCATCTGTATTCTTTCACACTGTGCGTTATCCAGTGCTAGTTCAGCGACAATATCAATGCACGCGTCTATAGGTAACAACTGAGAAAAACGTGTCTCTAACTCCTGTTGCTCAAGCTGAAGAATAGTCACAGCCGCACTCAATTCAAAATGACCTACTTGCAAGCGACGTAAGGCGATTAAATGCCCAAGTGTACCCAATGCTTTAGCAATATCTTCGCCTAAAACACGTACATACGTCCCTTTAGTACA
>JBBSUA010000102.1:0-6848 GCA_038235315.1 Pseudomonadales bacterium
ATGACCGAGCGGGTTGGTATGACTGTCTACATTATGACTGCCGCAGGTCTTGGGATTATTTATCTGTTTCCACTGATTCCAAAAATTGGTCGAATTATTCCGTCACCACTCATCTGTATCGTAGGTTTGACAGCCGTTGCCATGTATATGAACTTAGACATTCGGAATGTCGGTAGTATGGGTGATTTGCCTGATTCTTTACCGATGTTTTTGCTGCCTGATATCCCACTCAATATAGATACATTGCTTATCATTGCGCCCTACTCTATCGCCTTGGCTATTGTTGGATTACTTGAGTCCATGATGACGGCCACTATCGTTGATGATCTCACAGATACTCCAAGTAACAAGAACCGCGAGTGCCGTGGTCAAGGGATTGCCAACGTGGTCTCAGGCTTCTTCGGTGGTATGGCAGGCTGTGCGATGATTGGTCAATCGATGATTAACATAAAATCTGGCGGGCGTACCCGTTTATCTACTTTGATGGCTGGGGTAATCTTGCTTATTATGGTGGTATTTCTAAGCGAATGGGTCAGCTTAATTCCAATGGCGGCGTTAGTTGCGGTAATGATTATGGTCTCTATTGGTACCTTTAATTGGCAGTCTATCCGCGAGTTCAAAACCCATCCTTTATCATTCAATATTGTCATGATATCGACCGTTTTGACGACCGTTTTAACGCACAACTTAGCTTATGGTGTGGGTGTAGGCGTACTATTATCTGCCTTGGCCTTTGCCAATAAAATTGGTCAATTCTTGACGATATTTAGCGAATATGATGACAGTAGTAATAGCCGTTATTACTATGTGCAGGGACAAGTATTCTTTGCATCTACCACTCAGTTCTTAGATAGCTTTGATACCAAAGAAGCCTTGGATAGCATTCATATTGATGTGAGCCAAGCGCACTTTTGGGATATTAGCGCTGTTGATACTTTAGATAAACTGGTCATGCGCTTGCAACGTGAGGGTATCGATGTCAAAGTGGTTGGATTGAACAATGCCAGTCGGACTCTGATTGATCGCTTCTCTATTCATGATCGCCGTGATATTGGTCTGTTAGACTAAATAGATAGGGTTGGATCAGCGTTTAATCTTAAAATTTGAGCTGGCTTGTTATACTTAATTGTATGTTTATTCATTAATATGATGTCATTGAGCTATGAGTAATTTAAAACCAGATAGTGTCATTGCTTGTTTAGACTGTCCTGACCATGTGCAAGCGGTATTGGATGCTAGTATGTGGGCGTCCGTGCGTCTGCAGGCACCCATTGGTCTACTACATGCAGCGCCCAACCTGCAACAAAAAGCAGCCATTGACTATTCAGGCTGCTTAAACATCGATGATGAAAGCGCTTTGCTTGATCAATTTACGAGCAAAGAGCACTCAAGTAACTCCGAGCTCAAAGCGCAAGGCAAGCTGTTGCTACATCAAGCTGCTGCTTACTGCGAACAACACCTGCATAAGCGTAAAGTATATACCCTGCACCGACACGAAGATCTGCGCGCGAGTATTGATTACGTCGATGAAAAATCGCAATTAATTGTCATTGGTCATCATGTCACCTGCAAATCCAATTTAAGTCAACTCGTACGAGTGAGTCATTGCCCCATTTTGGTGACTCATGCACCATTTTTGCCCCCAACTACTGCTTTATTTGCTTTTGACAATCGAGCCACGTCACACAAGTTACTCAATTGGCTGTGCAAAACGCCATTGGTACGCACTATCACTATTCACATTGTGATGGTGGGTAAAGACACTTCTGAAAATTGTGATGCGCTGCGTGAAGCTTATGCTCGTCTCAAGCAGGCCGGTATTAACTGCAAAAAAACCTTGTTAGATTGTCGCGATGTCTGTGCGGCATTGAATTATTATCAAAGCGAGCATAACATCGGTATGCTGATGACGGGGGCTTTTGGCCAGTCAAGACTGCGTGAGCTGTGGCAAGGTAGCGATACTAAAAAGCTACTAGTTGCCACCAAAACGCCTTATCTGCTTTTTCCTAAAGTTTAAATCTTACTGACTGTTTCATGACAACTCCCACTAGTCAAATCAACAGTAAGCCTTGCCTACCAAGGCTTACTGTTAGTCCAGTCGCGCCTAACTTACACTTTTATAGGTTATCCATATTTAGTAGTCACGTTACGATGCACGTCTTATCAAGATACTAGCGTTCTCCTTTGCTCGTATCTGTTTACTGCTTATTCGTGACCGCTCCTTTTTGATTTCCTAACGCTTCCTCATCGTCCTCTGTAATGCTTTAGCAAATCGTCACAGGATGGCTGCCCCACAAGACTAAAAAGTTCGTTATAATAAAGTCTACGTTGACTCTAACGTCACAGACAGCTTTGCTGTATCTACTCTATATTTGCTGAAATATTTATTGTTTTTACGCTATAGAGTACGACCGTATAGCATTCAATATGTTTCGATCCTGTTCTTACAATCGTTATTTTATGAGCAACTGTTAAAATTACTTGCCCCCTTGAGTAAGCTTGGCATGGTTCTTGAATGACTTATAGTAGACATGGTAGATGCACGCTATTTTTGAATTATTATCATAACAGCGTCTTCTGTGGCATCACTAATATAAGGAAATTACTTATGAAGTTAATCACTGCAATTTTGAAACCGTTTAAGCTCGATGATGTGCGTGAAGCACTGTCTGACATTGGTGTCAAAGGTGTCACTGTCACTGAAGTTAAAGGTTTTGGCCGTCAAAAAGGACATACCGAGCTGTATCGCGGCGCTGAATATGTAGTGGACTTTTTGCCTAAGGTAAAAATAGAGGTAGCCGTCATTGATGAGATGGTTGAACCTGCTATCGAAGCCATTACGCGTATTGCGAGTACCGGTAAAATTGGTGATGGCAAAATTTTTGTGACGGCACTTGAGCAGGTCATACGTATCCGTACGGGTGAATCAGGTCCTGACGCTATCTAAAGCTAGATACAAAATCGCAAATAACGCTCAATCGTCGTTATAAGCGATATTAGAACCAATATATGCATTGTCAATTCAAGGGGGAATTAAGATGCAAAGTCAAATTTTCGAACTACAGTATGCGCTCGATACATTTTATTTTTTAGTATGCGGAGCATTAGTAATGTGGATGGCCGCAGGCTTTTCCATGTTAGAAGCGGGTCTTGTTCGCTCAAAAAATACTGTTGAAATCCTAACCAAAAATATTGCGCTTTATGCGACTGCTTGTACTATGTACATGATATGTGGCTATGCCATTATGTATGGTGGTGATCTGTTTTTGAGTGGCATTTCAGGAGGTGAGACTCTCGTCGCCGACGCATTGGCAAAATCAGCTGAAAACGGTTTTGATGGGGATTCAGTTTATTCAGCAGCATCTGACTTTTTCTTTCAAGTTGTATTCGTAGCGACCTGTATGTCGATTGTCTCAGGTGCCGTTGCTGAGCGCATGAAGTTATGGGCTTTTTTACTCTTTGCAGTATTTATGACTGGCTTCATTTATCCATTAGAGGGTAGCTGGACATGGGGCGGCAAAGACGTTTTTGGTTTGTTTAATTTAGGCGATATGGGATTTTCTGATTTTGCAGGCTCCGGTATTGTGCATATGGCAGGCGCTGCCGCTGCATTATCTGGCGTACTACTCTTAGGGGCGCGTCGAGGTAAATATGGCTCTAATGGCGAAATACGTGCGATTCCTGGTGCGAATCTACCTTTGGCAGCACTGGGTACGCTAATCTTATGGATGGGTTGGTTTGGATTTAATGGTGGTTCAGTTTTAAAACTTGGCGATATTGCTAGCGCTAACTCCGTGGCCATCGTATTTTTGAACACTAATGCCGCAGCAGCAGGTGGTGCACTTGGAGCCTTATTGCTTGCCCGTATTATCTTTGGCAAAGCTGATTTAACAATGCTCTTAAATGGTGCATTAGCAGGTTTAGTCGCTATTACTGCAGAACCTTCAACACCTTCTGCGCTGCAAGCTACTCTTTTCGGTGTCGTCGCAGGTGTCATTGTAGTCTTATCTATTCTTGCTCTAGACAAAATAAAAATTGATGATCCTGTTGGCGCAATTTCTGTTCATGGCGTTGTTGGTTTATTCGGTCTACTAATCGTACCCATCACCAATCCCGCAACGACCTTTGTAGGTCAAATTGCAGGCGCTGCTACTATTTTTGTATTTGTATTTGTTGCAAGCTTTATCGTTTGGACAATCATTAAAGTAGTCATTGGTTTACGAATTTCTGAGGAAGATGAATATGAAGGTGGCGATATCGCAGAATGTGGTATGGAAGCTTATCCTGAGTTTACCAAATAACGACTAATAATCAGCCGTTTTATAGAACACAGTAAATTAAAAATCCCGCTAAACCTTTTGGTTTAGCGGGATTTTTACAGTGAACTTTTACTAATTAATGAGTAGAAATAATTACTTCTTTTTCCACACTTGGCTACGTGAGAATGGACCAATATAGCCTTTTACATTAAGAGTGTTACCGTTTACTTGAGCAGTCATACGATAGGTTTTGTTTTTGGCAGGATCAGTGATGTTACCACCGCTATATTTACCATTACCATCAGACTTCAGACCAGCAATAATAGTAGTACCAACGTATTGTTTACCTTTTGCTGTATTGGCTTCAACAAGCTTGCCCGTTAGGACTCCGTTTGATTCAGTAATTTTTACGACGCCCTTAGGCTTACCGTCATCAAAAGTTTGCCAGCTAGTATTCGCTAATGGATCAGCAGCAAATGCCATAGTAGCAACACTAACGCCTACAACTGCTAACATAGATTTTGTAAATAATTTCATAAATCGACTCCCTTCGTAAGATGATTATTCAAAATGTTGCATTCTACGCTTATTCTTCCTTTGTTATTATTATCAACTACCAAAATTGGTATCTGATAAATACAACAACATAAGCGAGGTCTTAACCTATTATAAGCAAAATTCAGAGTTTACCTAGTAATTTTTTTATAGATTATTATTGCTACAAAAAAAGAACTATATCAAATAGTTACAAGAATGGATTGTCTATATTTACATCTGCTCGGTCATTATTATCTTTTGACTCAGTGACGTTTTTACTATATTGAGAGTTATCTTCAAAAGCTTGTAAAATTTTGGTCATTAGCTCATGTAATTGCTTTGCTTGCTCATGCCCTGTCTCGTCAAAATGTAAATCAATATCACCGTAGATAATAATTTTGTCCGTTTGATTCTCAATGACAAGCTCACCAATCTGCATACTTTGGCTATTATTTACAAAGGGATCAATCATCGGCTATTCCTTTCACTTTTTCCAAGTTTGATTATTTTGTTTGGCTAATCACTTAAAGAGTATGGTCTCTTTAATCAGATGCGGTTAGAACGCTTACGCTTGTAACTTCTTCATCAACCAATCTAAAACCGCCCACACAAATATCATCCACTCTGGCTCTTCACTTGACGTGGTTGGCGCGTCTAAGCTCTCTCCTGCTTGCAATGGTAAATCCAGTGACTCGGTCTTAGTCTGAAGATCAAGCACGGGTAAAACATCAATACCTATTTTAGCAGTTAACTCGTCGATACTAATAATCTCTATACGCTCTGACTCATCATTGGGCGCATAGTAGACGCCCGCTTGGTTGATGGCAGGAATATAAACCGCTTTAAAAAAATGACTGGGTACCAGTACACGACCTTCGAGTTGCTTGGGTTTTTTATCCGTAAAAGCCACTCCAGTGACGCTATAAACTTCGCCATACTGCTGAGTTAGATAACGAGTAGCCGATTCAATATTACGCCAAATATAGCGGTTATTACGCGGTGACTGTGGCGCAATATTAGCCAAACTAAAACTGTCATACTGCTGGCTGCGATTCGCCATGTCGCCATTGGGAGCCAAATGTCCACGGTCATAACCCGAACCCGAATAATCTGCTAACTTAGCACGCATCGATTTTGGCAGACGACTCTCTTCATGAAAACTGTCATCACGATCAATCTCTTTTGCTTGATTCAAGCGCTCACGCGTTAAATATTCTGCTGACCATAGTGGCGTGCGCGAGACACCAGAGTACATGACCGCAAAGCCATCAAAACATAGCGGCTGGGTATTTTTACTTAACTTAGTATTAGTGCTAGTGAATTCAGGATAGATACCACCGTAAAAGGATTCGCTGCACTGAGATAGATCATCAGCATAAGCTAATGGCATTGTCGATATAGCAATGGTTACTAGCGCTATTGTATTAACGCTAAGGCGATGTTTACTCTTAACCAAACCGTCTATACTCCTATTCACTGTCATTCTAAGTATCTATCCGTGCCCATAAGAATACGCTATCCTAGCAGGCGTTTGCCAATAAAGGAAGATAAGCGCTATTAATGAAAATCGTTCGGCTCAAACCGTGACATTGCAAACGGTATCCGCTATACTTAGCCGATCAAAAAATCAGGGCCGTCAAAAAATGCCTTGTTTAAACGGTGAAGTGGGTGAGTGGCTGAAACCGCACGCCTGGAAAGTGTGTATGCGTTAATAGCGTATCGAGGGTTCGAATCCCTCCTTCACCGCCATTTCTTTTCTGCACAATCAGAATCTCTACTTTGTTCTTCTGCCTTACTCTCTCTAAAACACCTTTTAGACACAAAGCTTACTACTAGCTGTAATATATTGCCATGCTTGTTTGATTACAAAGCACTCAACAGCTCTATCCAACAAAATAACCCTACTCACCTAATAAAATGACAATAACCTTATTGAATATTCAATCTATCCTTGCCATAATTTTATGTCTATCATAACCAAGGATGAATTATGAAACTCAACTTTATACGTTATAACGCTACCTGTAGCTGTACAAAATGCGGCTGTAAGAG
>JBBSUA010000103.1:0-6790 GCA_038235315.1 Pseudomonadales bacterium
TAAACCATAACTCATTGTTAGTCAGCCTAGCATAATTGCCCATAATAGCAGTAGTGGCTTTACGTATTAGCAGCGCTATTGCCTGCCTAATGTTTAATAATAAAATAGAGTTATTAATAACTCGGACGTGTTGAGTAGGATTTATCACGGCTTAAATACTTGTTCTATAAGGGTATTAATACTGAAAAACTGTAAAACCGATGCCTTTTATAACATTTATTAACTTTAATCCATTTCATGGCTTGTAAAACCCTGATGAACCTTTCATAATAAAAGCGTTTTTCAGGAGAGAGTTTTGTAGCCAAACACAGTATTTATTATATAGTGTTGATATACGCTCCAAAACCACCGAAGGCGCATCTACCCTGCTAATCGCTCAGGTAAAAGGACTGAAAGACACATGCCTCCATTGTTTATTTGCATGCTTTTATAATGCACCTATAAACATGACGGCATAACAAATCTGGAGAGCGGTAAAGACGGACGACGTCTTACCCACCGAAGGGGAGAAAATGCGACATCATGTATACGCTAAGGCATTGTCTTCATTAGACATACCAAGCATAATGATGATTCGTGTTGAAAATCTCAGGTCACAGGACAGATAGGGCTCTTGCTCAAATTGACGTTTAGCGTCTTTTTGATACATTGCTTTATCTTGCGTGCCACTCTTTATGGCGATACTTGCACCTTGCAATATTGCTCCCCATTACTTTACGACGCATGTCAATTAAGTCGCTCACATTACATAATAATGAGCACTGACTGTGTATAGATAAGGATTTGTTATGACCGACACCACCACTCAAGCCCCTCAACGCACCCCCCTTTATCAGTCTCACGTCGATAGCGACGGCAAATTAGTAGACTTTTCTGGTTGGGAGCTACCGATCAATTACGGCTCGCAAATCGAAGAACATGACGCAGTACGCACTGATGCTGGCATGTTTGATGTCTCACACATGGTTGTGGTCGATATTGAAGGCGCAGACAGCAAAGCATGGTTACAAAAGCTATTGGCTAATGATGTTAATAAACTAAAAACAGTGGGTAAAGCACTCTACTCTCCTATGCTCAACGAGCAAGGCGGTGTCATCGATGACTTAATCGTCTATTTAATGAACGATAATGAAACTAAATATCGTATCGTCTCAAACGCAGCAACCCATGACAAAGATATGGCACAATTCAATAAAATCGCTGAAGGCTTCGATGTTGCGCTTACTGAACGCACAGAGTTGGCAATGCTTGCGGTTCAAGGGCCCAATGCAGTCGCGAAACTAGCACAAGCTAAGCCCAGCTGGGCAGATACGCTTGCAAGAATAACGTCTTTTGTCGGTGCTGACTTGACTGATATTGAAGGAGCCGACTGGTTCGTCGCACGTACGGGCTACACGGGTGAAGATGGTGTCGAAGTTATTATGCATGCCGATGATGCCCCTGCGTTTTTTGAGTTACTAAAAACCAATGGTATTAAACCTGCCGGTCTTGGCGCTCGTGATACGCTACGTATGGAAGCTGGAATGAACCTATACGGTCATGACATGGACGAGACCATTAGTCCTTATGAGTGCAATATGGGTTGGACACTTGCCCTTAAAGACGAGCGTGACTTTGTCGGTCGTGAAGCCTTAGTTAGCAAACGTAAACAAGCTAAAGATGATAATACGGCGATGAAACAAGTCGGTCTACTATTGACTACGCGTGGTGTCTTACGCGAAGGTATGGAAGTGACTATCAATCAGGGTACTGACAATGCGCAAACCGGTGTCATTACTAGTGGCACATTCTCTCCTAGCCTCAAAAACTCTATTGCAATCGCTCGCGTTCCTGCCAGCTTATCTGAAGATGATAATGTGCAAATCGACTTGCGCGGTAAAGGCAAGTTTGTCGATGTACGCGTTCTTAAGCTGCCTTTCGTTCGTAATGGTAAGCAACAATTCGAATGATTTTATCATTGACTACACTTAATGAATGGTATTTGATTGGTAGTTAATCAAAGCTTCTAATTAAGCATTTGATTAACTACCAGTAACTGGTTTTTTATTACGTTAATTCTTTATAACTGTTATTTTTACATAACCCTCAAAGGAGTCTCTTATGAGCAATGTCCCAGCAGAACTAAAATATATCGCTAGCCACGAATGGTTACGTTTAGAAGAAGACGGCACTATTACCGTTGGTATTACTGACCATGCGCAAGATTTATTAGGTGATGTGGTATTCGTTGAGCTTCCTGAAGTTGGCGATACTATCTCTGTCGATGACGAAATTGCCGTCGTTGAATCCGTAAAAGCAGCTTCTGATGTTTATGCGCCAATCTCAGGCGAAGTAGTTGCTGTCAATGAAGCGCTGGATGACGACCCTGAAGTTATCAACTCAGATCCGTACGGCGATGGCTGGCTTTATAAAATGAAAGCGGACAATATGGAAGACTACGAAGCATTATTGACTGCTGACGAGTATGAAAAAGAGCTATAAGACTCTTATGGGTTAATTTTTAATATACATTCGTATTTGAATTGACTCCGTAAATATTGCTGAAAGAAAAAAGATAGATATCAGCGCGTGGTTGGTATCTATTTTTACTCAAAAATACTATTGAATAATAAAGTGCTTTCGAGCACTTGTTATATCATTGAAGATAAAAACTCAACGCTACGATAAGCGACTACTCTTGCTTAATACTGTTGAATGTAAATCCGATAAATATCTCTTATTAATACTATTTAAAACTGATTACTATTCCCTATTGTTACACTCTTAATCTTGCTCTGGAGTCACGTGTGAAATCAGCTGATACTAATGACATTGCAACCCCTAATCATACTCCGCAACTGCAAGCGTTCCAGCAAATCGTGGAATCGCGCCGTTCGGTACGTCGCTTCACTGAGACCCCCATTCCTGATGCGGTGTTAGCAGATTGTTTGCGGCTGGCGATGCTAGCCCCGAACTCTAGCAACCTACAGCCGTGGGAATTTTATGTGATTGACAGTACAGATAAACGCAAACATGCGGTCAAAAACTGTATGAATCAAAATGGAGCAAAAACAGCAGCACGATTAATTGCAGTGGTTGCTCGTACTGATAATTGGCATGATCACGCGCAGCAGGTTTTGCGTGAGTATCCCGCTCAACCTGTACCCAAAAAAGTCAAAGACTATTATACCAAAGTAGTCACAATGGACTTTTTGCGTGGACCTGTGAATGCATTATCAGTTGCTAAGTGGAGTGCCACGCAAGTGGTCAGGAAAGTAAAAGGCCCGATCAAATCACCTTATTATACTTTCGATGATGTCAAAAATTGGGCAACTAACAATACAGCGCTTGCTGCTGAAAACTTGATGCTTGCATTACGTGCTCATGGTTTTGATAGCTGTCCTATGGGTGGCTTTGATGAGCCAGCCATGAAGCGGTTGTTAAATTTAACCGACGACCATCATGTCGTGATGATGATAGGTGCTGGCGAACGCGCCGATAATGGCATTTATCATGAGCAGTTTCGCTTTGACCAAGGTCAGTTTGTACATTACGTTTAGATTCCTTATTTCGAATTTTTAGTACTATTTTTATTTTTTATATACGCCATAAATGCTAACAAGGATTATTATGTCTACTTCTCAAAAACCTAGCTTTGATACCTTTAAAGATTTGTTTAACGAATCAGAGTTCGTTTATCGTCATTTAGGATCAAACGAGACTAAACAAGCCGACTTACTCAGCGCTATCGGTTATGCAGATATGGCAACCTTTATCAATGAGACAGTGCCAGAGCCTGTACGTCTTCATAAAGAGTTAGATTTACCGTTAGCAATGAGTGAGCATGCCGCACTTGCCAAGTTACGTAAAATGGCCGATAACATCACCGTTAATAAAAGCTATATCGGACAAGGTTACTCACCGGTACGTATGCCAGCTGTCATTCAGCGTAACGTACTAGAAAATCCAGGTTGGTATACGGCTTATACGCCTTATCAAGCTGAAATTGCCCAAGGTCGTCTAGAAGCCTTGCTTAATTTTCAACAAGTTTGTATTGATTTGACGGGTCTTGAGCTTGCTGGTGCGTCATTACTTGATGAAGCAACTGCTGCTGCTGAAGCAATGGCAATGTCAAAGCGTATGAGCAAAAGCAAATCAACTCAGTACTTCGTTGACGATCGTATCTACCCACAAACCTTAGACGTTATCCGTACTCGTGCTAAATATTTTGGCTTTGACGTTGTGGTTGGTGATTTTGAATTGGCAAAATCGGGTGACTACTTTGGTGCCTTATTCCAATATGTCGGCGTCGAGGGTGATGTTAAAGATTTGACGGACGTTATCAGTGCAGTAAAACAAAACAAAACTTACGTCGCAGTAGCTAGCGACATCATGAGTTTAGTATTGCTCAAATCACCTGCTGATATGGGTGCAGACGTCGCACTTGGTAGTACGCAGCGCTTTGGTATTCCAATGGGCTTCGGTGGTCCACATGCGGCTTACTTTGCATTCTCTGATAAAGCCAAGCGCTCAGCACCTGGTCGCATTATTGGGGTCTCAAAAGATGCGCAAGGTAATACAGCCTTACGTATGGCACTGCAAACTCGCGAGCAGCATATCCGCCGCGAAAAAGCCAACTCAAACATCTGTACCTCACAAGTATTGCTCGCGAACTTAGCCGGTATGTATGCCGTCTATCATGGCCCAACAGGTCTTAAGCGTATCGCCACTCGTATGCATGCGTTTGCCACTGCTTTCGCTGATGTGATCAAAAATGCTAATGGCGATAATGAACTGAGTGTCGTTCATGAGCAATTCTTTGATACGGTCGTTGTAGATTGTGGTTCAGAGAAACTCACCACACAAATCTTTGAAAATGCGGATAATGTTGGCTATAACTTATGGCGTCTTGGTGAGACTAAATTGGGCGTTGCCTTCAGTGAAACCAGTGATCAAGAAGACTTTAGTGTTTTGACTCAGTTGTTTGTGAGTAAGTCACATGATTTACCTGAAGCCGCTACCGTATCATTAGATGCCGCTCATTTACGTACAGACGATATCTTAAGTCATCCCGTATTTAACTCGCATCATACCGAGCACGAAATGCTACGTTATTTGAAGTCGCTTGAAGATAAAGATCTGGCGATGAACCGCAGTATGATTGCGCTGGGTAGCTGTACGATGAAGCTTAACGCGACTAGCGAGATGATACCGATTACTTGGCCTGAGTTTGCCAATGTGCATCCTTTTGCCCCAGTTGATCAAGTCAAAGGCTACGTGGCGATGATTGATAGCTTGCAAGAGCAGCTCAAAGCCATCACTGGTTTTGACGATGTGTCTATGCAGCCAAACTCTGGTGCCTCTGGTGAATATGCTGGTATCTTGGCTATCCGTCGCTATCATGAGTCGTTGGGTCAGACCAACCGTGATATTTGCTTGATTCCGCAATCTGCACACGGTACCAACCCTGCAACTGCTATCATGATGGGTATGAAAGTGGTCGTCGTTAGTACTGATGAAAATGGCAACATCGATATCGCTGATTTGACCACAAAATGTGAAGAGCATAGCGAAAATCTGGGCGCATTGATGATTACTTATCCCTCAACGCATGGGGTGTTTGAAGAAGGCATTCGCAAGATTTGTGATCTTATCCATGACCATGGTGGTCAGGTTTATATGGATGGCGCGAACATGAATGCACAGGTTGCGATCATGCAGCCCGCTGATGTAGGCGCAGATGTCCTACATATGAACTTGCATAAAACTTTTTGTATCCCACATGGCGGCGGTGGTCCAGGTATGGGTCCTATCGGTATGCAAGCTCATTTAGCACCATTCATGGCCAACCACACGCTTATTCCTGTCCATAATGCACAAAATGACTGCTCAGCGGTATCAGCAGCACCTTATGGTTCCGCGAGCATCTTGCCGATTTCATGGATGTATATCGCTATGATGGGCCGTGATGGTTTGCTTGAAGCTACTAACTTAGCATTACTCAATGCTAACTATGTCGCGGATATGCTCAAAGGCGATTATCCTGTTCTGTATACGGGTAAAAATGGTCGTGTCGCGCATGAATGTATCATCGATATTCGTCCATTAAAAGAAGAAACTGGCATCAGTGAAAGTGATATTGCCAAGCGCTTGATGGATTATGGCTTCCATGCCCCAACGATGAGTTTCCCAGTATCGGGTACCTTGATGATTGAGCCTACAGAGTCTGAGTCTAAAGAAGAATTGGATCGCTTTATCGACGCGCTAAAATCTATCAAAGCTGAAGCGATGAAGGCCAAAGCTGGTGATGATGGTTGGACGTTAGAGGACAATCCATTAGTCAACGCACCGCATACTGCAGCTGTGATTACTAGTAGTGAATGGACGCATCCATACAGCCGCGATACCGCTGCATTCCCACTACCTTATGTCCGTGAGCATAAATTCTGACCAAGCGTTGGTCGTATTGATGATGTTTATGGCGATAAGAACTTGATGTGTTCTTGCCCCAGTATCGAAAACTATATGTAATAGGCATTAATAGGCGATTGCAACAATCGTCTTAGCTAAGGTTAAAAAAACCTCCAAGTCACTAGCTGATTTAGGGGTTTTATTTTGCCTAAAATTTATTGATGGATTAACGACCCATCGTGCATTAACTTGCTATTTAGCATTACAAACCATTCAAGTTAAGCATAGTATTTAAAGATACAATTGGAGCTTAAACTACTAAAATACCTACTATAGTGAGTTTACTACAAAAGTGTTATAGCGCTATTGGTATGAATTTTGCGCAGCTTCTGAGAACTCA
>JBBSUA010000104.1:0-6783 GCA_038235315.1 Pseudomonadales bacterium
ATGCTAAGGACAGTGCCCTATGGATCTAAAGCAACTGAATGCTTTTATTGCTATTGCTGACTTGCAAAGTTTTAGTGCAGCGGCTAAAACAACGGGATTGTCTCAGCCCAGTTTAAGTCGATTACTCAAGCAACTAGAAACCACTATGGGTGTAGATCTGATTGATCGCTATCATAGACCACTACAGCTAACAGAAGCAGGTTCGTTCTTTTATGATAAAGTTGGCGCATTATTAATAGAGCTTGAGACCATTACCAGTATGACTCAGCGGCTGTCCACGCCAAGTACCGCACTCAATATTGGCTTTGTGCCATCTGTGTTGTATGGTCTACTGCCAGAGATTATCGCCACCCTTAAGCAAAATAGTGCCAATCAAGGCTTTGATAACCGTAATAACTCAATCATTAACCAAAGCCATGATATTGAAGTGAATCTCAAAGACATTAGCTCCTATCAGCAAGTTGAGGCGTTAAAGAGTGGTGAGATTGATATTGGCTTTGGTCGTTTTGCACATCAAGACCCATGGATTCAGCAAATATTACTACGCCATGAGCGCTATGTGGTGGCACTGCCAAAGGCGCATCCCCTCGCCCATATACCTGACCAGCGTTTGATCGACTTAGCTAATAATCGCTTGATTCTCTATCACCAAACCCACTTGCCGGCACAAATGACCAATAACATCTCTACATCAACCATGTTTTCTCAAACCGATACAGGCACTCAAAATAACCGTGTCCGTATCACCAAAAGCGATGGGTCCGTTTCAGATACTAGAGGCAATATCGCCACTACAGTCACTGAACCGATATTACATCTATTTGCGCAGTATGGCATCACGCCATTTATGACCACTAAGGTGAGTGATTTACAAGTGGCACTAGGCTTAGTGGCTGCCGGTGAAGGTATTACCTTAGTGCCTGCCAGCTTACAAACGGTACGTACAGATCAAATCAGCTATCAGCGTCTCATTCACGAAAACGTCACCTCACCTGTCTATCTGCATACTTTAAAAGACTTCATTCATCCAAAAATTCCTGACTTGCTCAATGCGGTTTACAAGGTGTATGAGCAACGCGGTATTACTTATCGGCGACAGCAGTTTGTTTGATATTACTGATATTACATTGTTAAGTTTAATTATAAAACCTCTATATCCCAATAAAGCGCTGCTAAAAAATGCACGTTATTTCAATACTCTATGAGTACCTTTGATAAAAATAAGTATTATCCTCAATTAACCAAGCTGTGATAAAGTCCCCGCTATTATTTTTTTCATGTCCATACTTTTATGTCCATACTTTGTTAGGTTGTATTGGGCTGTAATGGCGAGCTATCGCAGGTCAGTGATTGCTCGCTACTTCATACATTTTGAGGTACTTATGACCACACAACGAAGCAATACTTCCGATAGTTCTGAGCGTGACCGTACGACAGCAGGCGCTGCACAAGAAGGGTTTAGCTGGCGCATTTTTGGTCCGGGTATCTTAATGGCGACTGCTGCTATTGGTGGTTCTCACTTGGTTTCATCAACACAGGCTGGCGCGCTATATGGTTGGCAGCTGGCTATTATGATTATTTTAGCCAATGTGTTTAAGTATCCATTTTTTCGCTTTGGTACTGACTATGTTTACGATACAGGCGAGAGTTTGATTGCAGGTTACGCCAAACGCTCAAAAGCCTATTTGTGGATTTACTTTATCCTCTCTATTTTATCAGCAGTGATTAGTACGGGTGCGGTCTCCTTACTTGCCGCCGTGATTTTGGGCTTTATGTTGCCTGCTTCTCTTGATTTTTCCACCATTACCCTATCGATAATTATCGTTGCGGTCTCGTGGTTTTTTCTCATTGCAGGTCACTATAAGTTGCTCGATGGCGTAACCAAATGGATTATGATTGCCCTTGTTACGGCAACCGTATTAGCAGTCATGATCGCAGCTGGCAAGCCTACGGTTATGATGCCTGATTTCGTTGCAGCATCTCCTTGGAATCTAGCGACCTTAGGTTTCATCGTCGCGCTTATGGGCTGGATGCCCGCACCGCTAGAATTTGCTGCGATTACCTCAATGTGGACGTCGGCAAAAAGAAAGGCGGACAACACGACTCATCGTCAAGGCTTGCTAGATTTTAACGTCGGTTATGGCGTTTCTGCTGTTTTAGCGTTGTTTTTCTTAGCATTAGGCGTGTTTGTACAGTATGGCTCTGGTCAAGAAATCCAGATAGCAGGTGCTGCTTATGTCGATCAGCTGATCAGCATGTATACCAATACCATTGGTGATTGGTCCCGATTGCTGGTCGCCTTCGTCGCCTTTATGTGTATGTTTGGCACTACAATCACCTGCGCTGATGGCTATGGACGCGCCAATGCTGAATGCTGGCGCTTGATAAAAGGTGAAAGCGAGATCAACAAAAAGCAAATCGCTTTTTGGACGACTTACGCCATTGGTGGCGGTTTAGTAATCATCGCCTTTTTTACTGGACAATTAGGCGCTATGCTCAAGTTCGCTATGATATCGGCGTTTGTCTCAGCGCCTATCTTTGGCTGGCTAAATTACTCTTTAGTCAAAAGCCATCAAAAGCTATCGCCCGGTATGAATGCTTATTCAATTGCTAGCCTATTGTTTCTAGGCGGCTTTACGCTATTATTCTTAGCCAATCTTGCTGGCTTATTTAATTAATGGGCTAAGTTAAACATCCAATTAGAAATATATGCCTAATAAAAAGCCTCTATAGCTTAGCTGCAGGGGCTTTTTTGTATTTAGGGTGTGTTGATATTTAGGTAAACAAGCACTGTAACTCATATTAATTTGTAACAAAATATGAATACGTTTCTATCTTAAATGAGACCTGTCTTATCAATATGAATAGTAGCTCAAGTAGATTAACGTTTTATGGATAGTATTATTCATTTATTAAATACTATTAGTTTATATAAATATTTATTTTATATTATATTAATAAGAGGAAGTATATACCCCTTCAAAAGCAAAGCAATTACCTATACTCTAAGATCATATAGGCAGTATTAACCGTTGTTAATAATCATTAATGCCTAGCCTCTCTTGTTAACTCACTCAAGGATTACCTCATGACATTATCAGTAGGATCAGCAGGCGCGCGCTTTCGCAGTGCAATGAAGCAAAAAAATGATAATAATCAGCCCTTACAAATCGTTGGTACCATCAATGCTTATACTGCCATGATGGCAACGCAAGTCGGTCATCAAGCGCTGTATTTATCTGGTGCTGGAGTGGCTAACGCGTCATTTGGCTTGCCGGACTTGGGTATGACTAGCCTTGATAATGTTTTAGAAGATGCTCGTCGTATTACTGATGCTGTTGATACGCCTCTGTTAGTAGATATCGACACTGGCTTTGGCGGTGCGTTCAATATCGCCCAAACCGTTAGAAAAATGGAAAAAGCGGGTGTGGCAGCGGTACATATCGAAGACCAAGTGGCACAAAAGCGCTGTGGTCATCGCCCGAATAAAGAAATTGTGAGCATCGCTGAGATGGTTGACCGTCTAAAAGCAGCAATGGATGCCAAAATAGATAAAGACTTTGTCGTTATGGCACGTACTGATGCGCTATCTGTCGAAGGACTTGATGCTGCAGTTGAGCGTGCGGTTGCGTTTCAAGAAGCTGGCGCGGATATGATATTCGCTGAAGCGTTAACAGATATCGAGATGTATCGTAAGTTTACCGACGTACTAGATATTCCCGTACTAGCGAACATGACTGAGTTTGGTCAGACTGACCTTTATACCACTGAGCAATTACATAGCGTTGGCGTCGACATGGTGCTCTATCCACTATCAGCCTTCCGTGCCATGAACAAAGCGGCGCTGAACGTCTATCAGCATATTTTATCTGATGGCACCCAAGACAAAGTCGTCGATACCATGCAAACCCGTATGGAGCTTTATGACTTCTTGAACTATCATGAGTTCGAGCAGACTTTGGACAAATTATTTGCCGATAATAAATAACTTTTTATAAACTACTGATCTAAAGTTTAATTAACGAGCTACTACAGACCTTTAACACCGTCCAACCTCAAAAAGCTACCAACAAAAGGAATTTATCATGGCAGCAGCAAACCAAACCCAAAAACAGTTATCAGGCGCAGGCCTTCGTGGTCAAGTCGCAGGCAAAACCGCATTATCTACTGTCGGAAAATCAGGCTCAGGTCTGACTTATCGCGGCTATGACGTCTCAGAACTGGCTGACAAATGCATCTTTGAAGAAGTGGCTTACTTGCTACTTTATGGCAACTTGCCGACTCAAAGCGAGCTTGATGCTTATCAAACTAAACTCAAAGGCTTACGTGGGCTACCACAAGCGCTCAAAGATGTGCTTGAGCGTATTCCGGCTGACGCGCATCCTATGGATGTCCTACGTACGGGTTGCTCTATGCTTGGCAACCTTGAGACTGAAATGAGTTTTGAGGAAGAGAATGATCAAGCCGATCGTATGCTTGCCATATTCCCATCAATCATTAACTACTGGTATCGCTTCACTCATGACAATGAGCGCATCGAAACGGTGACGGATGATGACACTATCGGTGGACATTTCTTACACCTACTAAAGGGCGAGAAGCCAAACGAGCTACATACAAAGGTCATGAACGTATCCCTCATTCTTTATGCTGAGCATGAGTTTAACGCTTCGACCTTTACTGCGCGTGTTTGTGCGTCGACCTTATCTGATATCCATTCGTGCATTACTGGCGCAATTGGCTCACTACGTGGTCCATTGCATGGTGGTGCTAATGAGGCTGCTATGGATATGATTCAAGACTTCAAATCGCCTGATGAAGCCGAAGAAGAGATGATGGCGATGCTGGCGCGTAAAGATAAAATCATGGGCTTTGGTCATGCGATCTACAGCGAATCAGATCCGCGTAACGTCGTTATCAAAGAATGGGCTGAAAAACTCGCAGCTGATGTTGGCGATGAGGTGCTATATCCGGTATCTGTACGTTGTGAAGAAGTCATGTGGCGCGAAAAGAAACTGTTCTGTAATGCTGATTTCTTCCATGCGTCAGCTTATCACTTCATGGGTATTCCAACCAAACTGTTCACGCCGATCTTTGTATGCTCGCGTCTAACGGGTTGGGCATCACACGTGTTTGAACAACGCGCTAACAACCGTATCATTCGCCCAAGTGCGGAATATACTGGTGAAGAATTGCGTTCTGTACCAGATATGAGTGCTCGTTAATTTATATATAAATTTCGTTCATTCTCATCCTTTGAATAAGATTTATAGGATGTGTCCACCGCACTAATTGGTGAATAAAATTTTACCAATTAGTGCGCTAAGTTTAGCTCATATTTATTTAAATATAGTTGTATTGTCAATGAAATGGTTATTTGGAAAAATGTTCAATAAGAAAATAGAGCACCGTCAAGATCTTATTGATACTTTCAAGTTTATTTCTTATTCTTCAACGCTTTTGAATAAAGAAATTAATAGTGAAATAGTTAGTAGAATTGACTCAATTGATTGGAGTCAATTTCTAACAGCTTACGGTAGTGCTGAGCCTTTAATACCAAAAAGCTTAAAAGCCTTATTTTCTAATAATAACGATATTTCACTTTCTGCAGCACATTATCTGTTATGCGCTCTGGGTGATAAAGATGTTTCATTTTCAAAAGCAATGCTTCCAGCATACGAGTTTTTAAGAAGAGCATTGCTTGAATGTGATGACCCAGTAAAAAAAAAGATCATATATATTTTTTTAGAAATTGTGCTTCGTACAACTTATGCAGACTACGAAGAAGGTGAAGGTTATTTTAAATTTGACCAAGAATACCAAGATCAATACCCTCTAGAAAACTTTGAGATAGCGCTACTTGAAAATATTAGAGAAGACGCATCTATTTTTGAAAAATTATGTCTACATGAAAACAAATTAATATCTGAAGATAGTATTGATATTTGTAGATGCCTAAATCTCTAACACATATAGTACAAAACAATACCCCATTCCAACCAGCCAACCAGCCAACCAGCCAAAGGTGACTTATGGACAACGCTCTAATTCAACCGATGAATGAACAATTTAAAAAACCCCTACCTGATACTGAGCTATTTTACTTCGATACTCGTGAAGCAATTGAGAATATCGAAGCTGGCGCGTATGACAAACTACCGTTCTGCTCAAAAGTATTGTGTGAAAACTTAGTTCGCCGTTGCCCACCGGAAGACTTGACCGCTGCCTTAAAGCAGCATATCGAAGGCAAGCAAGATTTGGACTTTCCTTGGTTCCCTGCTCGTGTCGTCTGCCATGATATCTTAGGCCAAACGGCCTTTGTCGACTTAGCTGGTTTGCGTGACGCTATCGCTGAACAAGGTGGTGACCCTTCAAAAGTGAATCCCATTGTCCCAACACAATTAATCGTTGATCACTCATTAGCCGTTGAACATGCTGGCTTTGAAGAAAATGCCTTTGAGAAAAACCGCGCAATTGAAGAGCGCCGTAATGATGATCGTTTTCACTTTATCAACTGGTGTGAATATGCCTTTGATAATGTTAATGTCGTGCCACCCGGTAACGGCATCATGCATCAAATTAATCTTGAGAAAATGTCGCCAGTCGTGCAAGTGGTACAGAATAAAGCGGGGCAAGATGTTGCTTTTGCAGATACGTTAGTCGGTACTGACAGCCATACCCCAATGGTTGATGCGCTTGGTGTTATCTCTATCGGTGTTGGTGGACTTGAAGCAGAGAGCGTTATGCTCGGTAACCCCTCGTATATGCGCCTTCCTGACTTCG
>JBBSUA010000105.1:0-6721 GCA_038235315.1 Pseudomonadales bacterium
GGGCTAATAGTTATTACTTGTAAGCCCTTTTTTTATAGCTAAATTTTATAAGATAGTATTTAATATTATAAAAATCAGGCATTTGCATAAGCGACATAATTTGAATTGGGTTGGATGTTGTTGGTTATATTGGTGTTTTAGATTTTAGTATTGACACTGTTTATACTAAAATCTAAAACACTCATCAGATAACAACCGTATTTTTTGGTAGTTGATTAAATCGTTGATTAGGAAGAAGCTTACATTATGGCAGCCGAGCAAACAACAACAGACTATATCTCTCACCACTTAACGAACTGGACGTACGGCTATCTGCCGGGCGAAGGTTGGAAAGTTGCCTATGATGGTGATGAAGCCAGTGCAATGGGTTTTCAAGCGATTCACCTTGACTCCATGCTTTGGTCAATTGGTTTAGGTATTTTATTCTGTACTATCTTTTGGATGGTTGCCAGAAAAGTCACTTCAGGCGTACCGGGGAAACTGCAAGCTGCGGTTGAGATGATCGTTGAGTTCGTTGATAATAACGTGCGTGATTCTTATAGTGGTACTTCAAAGTTGATTGCGCCATTAGCGTTAACCATCTTTGTATGGATTTTCTTGATGAACTTGATGGATTTGCTACCCGTTGATTTTATTCCTATGCTGGCGCAACAGATTGGCGCTGCAATGGGTTATGATCCTCATCATGTGTACTTCAAGATTGTACCAACCACTGATCCCAATATTACCCTTGGGATGTCGTTCTCTGTCTTTATATTAATTCTCTTTTATAGTATTAAAGAAAAAGGTTTAGGAGGCTTCGTTGGTGAGTTAACATTACACCCATTTAGCGCCAAAAACCCTATCGTACAAATCATTTTAATACCCATCAACTTTATTCTAGAGTTTGTTACCTTGATAGCCAAGCCTATCTCTTTAGGTTTGCGATTATTTGGTAACATGTATGCTGGTGAGTTGATTTTTATACTGATTGCCCTGATGCCATTTTGGATTCAATGGGCGTTATCAGTACCGTGGGCTATTTTCCACATTTTAATTATTACCCTTCAAGCGTTCGTATTTATGATGCTGACGATAGTTTATATGTCTCTGGCATCATCAACTGAACATTAATTAGACATTCAATAGGTAAATGAGGAAACATCAATGGATCCAGTATTAGGTGGTTACACAGTTATCGCAGTAGCGCTACTTATCGGTCTTGGCGCACTAGGTACAGGTATTGGCTTTGCAATCTTAGGTGGCAAATTTTTAGAAGGTGTTGCGCGTCAGCCTGAGCTTGGCTCACAATTGCAAACCCGTATGTTTATCGTAGCAGGTCTACTTGATGCGATTCCTATGATCGGTGTTGGTATTGCTATGCTGTTGTTATTCGCTAACCCTCTAGCAGGTTAATCAGAAAGCTCAGTTGTAAACGTTTGGTTTTCAAAGTTTGTCTGTCAAAATTTGACAATCAAACATGGTCAATGAAACTGACTTTCCATTAACAAAGAGGTGATCACGTGAATATTAATTCTACCCTCATCGGTCAAGCCATTGCTTTTGCAATCTTTGTGATGTTCTGCATGAAGTTCGTGTGGCCACCACTTATCGGTGCCATCAACGACCGTCAGCGCAAAATCGCTGAAGGTCTAGATGCCGCAGAAAAAGCAAAAGCAGATTTGGCCACCGCGGAGCAAGACGTACAGCAGGAGCTCAACCTCGCTAAGACCAAAGCTGCTGCTTTGATCGAGCAGGCGAACAAGAGCGCCAACCAGCTTGTTGAAGACGCTAAATCGCAAGCCCAAGTGGAAGGTGAGCGTATTCGTCAACAAGCACAAGCGGCAATCGATCAAGAAATCAATCAAGCACGTGAGTCATTACGTGCTCAAGTTGCCGAATTGTCTGTACTTGGCGCTGAGAAGATTTTGCAAGAAAAAGTCGATATGCAAGTACATGCCAGAATGTTAAACCAACTGGCGGCGAAGCTGTAATTGTGAGGATATAATGGCTGACTTATCAACCTTAGCACGACCCTACGCTAAAGCTGCGTTTGACTATGCCAATGAAAATGGGGTAGTCAATGAGTGGCAAGATTTCTTGTTTATTGCTAGTGCGATTGTCAAAGACAACTCGTTCCAGCCATTGCTAGACAATCCAGCCGTCTCTGCTGAACAAAAAACAGCCGCTTTGGTTGATCTTTATGATACGCAAGTAGCTAGCGCCACTGATTCTGCTTTTAAAGTGCTATTGAATAGCACTCAAGGTCATGGCAGCACTGTCAGCTATCCTAAAGTATCAACAGCGCTTAGCAACTTCGTCAATCAGCTATCAGAACAAGAGCGTCTGGCACTGCTTCCTGAAGTTTATGAGCATTATCGTCGTCATAAGGCCGCAAACCTAAAACAGCTTGATGCTTATGTGACTTCTGCCTACCCGTTGACTGACGCTCAACGTGAGCTGTTCCAAACACGTCTTGCCGCTTCGCTAAATGCCAGTGTGGTGATTCATGAGTCAGTTGATCCTAGTCTTTTGGCAGGCGCTACTATCAAAATCGGTGATAAAATCATCGATGATTCGATGCGCGGCAAGTTAAAACAGTTAAAAACACAGCTAATGACTTAATAGCATTTCTTAACGCAGCTACGTCTGTGTGAGTTAGACGCATTTAAGTCAGTAGGCGGGTTATCATAAATTAAAGGAAACCAGGCAATGCAACAATTGAATCCAGCGGAAATCAGTAACCTGATTAAGCAGCGTATTCAAGATCTTGATGCGGGTGCAACTGCAAAGAATGAAGGCACAATTGTCAAAGTATCTGACGGTATTGTGCAGATTCATGGTCTTGAAGATGCTATGTATGGCGAGATGATTGAGTTTGAAGGCGAGATCTACGGAATGGCGCTTAACTTAGAGCGGGATTCTGTTGGTGCGGTAGTATTAGGCGACTTCTTAAAGTTACAAGAAGGTCAAAAAGCTTATTGTACTGGTCGTATTCTTGAAGTACCTGTAGGTCCTGAGCTATTAGGTCGTGTTGTTGATGCTTTAGGTAATCCTATTGATGGCAAAGGTCCTATTAATGCCAAAATGACCGATAAAGTCGAAAAAATCGCTCCAGGCGTTATCGATCGTCAGTCAGTTGACCAACCTGTAATGACGGGTTATAAAGCTGTTGATACGATGATTCCAATTGGTCGTGGTCAGCGCGAGCTTATCATTGGTGACCGTCAGACTGGTAAAACAGCAATGGCGATTGATGCGATTATTGCGCAAAAGTCATCTGGTATTAAGTGTGTGTATGTGGCCATTGGTCAAAAGCGCTCTACTATCGCCAATGTGGTACGCAAACTTGAAGAAACGGGTGCGCTTGAATACACTACAGTGGTAGTAGCTTCAGCCTCAGAGCCTGCAGCACTACAGTACATTGCACCATATTCAGGTTGTACGATGGGCGAGTACTTCCGTGACCGCGGCGAAGACGCACTAATTGTGTTTGATGATTTATCAAAACAAGCGGTTGCTTATCGCCAGATCTCACTATTATTACGTCGTCCGCCAGGTCGTGAAGCTTATCCTGGTGATGTATTCTATTTACATTCACGTTTACTTGAACGCGCATCACGTGTAAACGCAGCGTACGTAGAAAAGTTCACCAATGGTGAAGTGGTTGGCAAGACGGGTTCTTTAACCGCATTACCGATCATTGAAACTCAAGCGGGTGACGTATCAGCATTTGTACCGACTAACGTAATTTCAATTACTGATGGTCAGATTTTCTTAGAATCAAGCCTATTTAACTCAGGTATCCGTCCGGCAGTTAACGCTGGTATTTCGGTATCGCGGGTTGGTGGTGCGGCGCAAACTAAGATTATCAAAAAGCTCTCTGGTGGTATTCGTACTGCTCTAGCTCAGTATCGTGAATTAGCAGCATTTGCTCAGTTCGCCTCTGACCTTGATGACGCGACTCGTGAACAGTTGGATCATGGTGAGCGTGTGACTGAACTGATGAAACAAAAACAGTATCAGCCAATGTCTATCTCTGAGCAAGCCGCGGTTATCTATGCTTCAAACGAAGGTTTCCTATCAGATGTACCGGTCGAGAAAATTGGTTCTTTTGAAGAAAGCTACTTACGTTATATGCATGATGAGCAAAGCGATCTGATGAAAGAGATTGATGACACTGCAAATTATAATGATGATATTGCAGGTCGTTTAAAGTCGTCGCTCGAGACTTTTAAACAAAACCACAGTTATTAATTTAACGGGTTAAGCTGGTTTGGTTAGTGGTAGCTGTAGTTCTAAAGCTCATATAGCGGCACGTTATTTTTTAAGATATTTGTGCCGCTTTATTTGCAAACAGTGGGATGTAACCCGTTAGTGCTACAAGATGTTAGTACAGTGCGGTACATTAAAATACTGTTGCATTCGCCAATGCTTTTTTAACCCTCTTATATTGGAATCATTATGGCAAGCTTAAAAGAGATACGTGCCAAAGTCACCAGTATTAAAAGCACCCAAAAGATTACTCGCGCTATGCAAATGGTGGCTGCTAGTAAGATGCGCCGTGCCCAAGAGCGCATGAGCGTGGGTCGCCCGTATGCTGATAGTATGCGCCGGGTTATTTCACATTTGGTGCATGCTTCATCAGATTATAAGCATCCTTATATGGTATCGCGTCCGGTCAACAAGGTAGGCTATATAGTCATCACTTCTGATCGTGGTCTTGCGGGCGGTCTGAATATTAACTTATTCAAAGCGTTATCCAAAAGTATTAAACAGTATCAAGAACAGTCAGTACCCGCTGAATTTGCTGTTATTGGTGCTAAAGGCGTTAGCTTTTTTAAGAGCTTTGGTGGCAAAGTCACTTCTGCAGTTACCGATTATGGCGATAAACCAACCTTTGAGCAGGTTAATGCACCCGTGCAAGCGATGCTTGATGACTACAATAATGGCAAGATAGATCGTATATACGTGGTCTACAATCAGTTCATTAATGCCATGACTCAAAAGCCTACAGTCAATCAGCTCGTGCCTTTACCAGAGAGTTCGTTCAGTGATGACGACAGTGGTATGCAGACAGAATTAAGCTGGGATTATATCTATGAGCCTGATATCAAGACTTTGATTGATGAGTTGCTAGGACGTTATATCGAGTCGATTGTCTATCAAGCAGTGATGGAAAACATCGCCTCTGAGCAATCGTCGCGTATGGTTGCTATGAAAGCAGCAACTGATAATGCTGGTGATTTAATTAACGATTTACAGTTGGTTTATAACAAGCTGCGTCAAGCGGCGATTACTCGAGAAATCTCGGAAATCGTTGGCGGTGCTGCTGCTGTTTCATAATTGACACCCCCTATATATAGAAGTTAAAGGAGAACGCAATGAGTAGCGGTCGTATTGTACAGATTATTGGCGCGGTTCTTGACGTTGAGTTCAACCGTAACGAAGTCCCACAGATTTATGATGCTCTGCAAGTTGATGGCACCGAAACCACACTAGAAGTACAGCAGCAATTGGGTGATGGTATCGTACGTACGATTGCTATGGGTTCAACTGAAGGTTTGAAGCGCAACTTGCCGGTTACTAACACTGGTGCCCCTATTTCTGTGCCAGTAGGCATAGGTACGCTAGGTCGTATCATGGATGTGCTCGGTCGCCCTATCGATGAGGAAGGTCCAGTCATTGCAGATGAGCGCTGGTCAATCCATCGTGAAGCGCCAAGCTACGCAGATCAGTCTAACAGTACTGAGCTATTAGAGACTGGCATTAAGGTTATCGATTTACTTTGCCCGTTTGCTAAAGGTGGTAAAGTTGGTCTGTTTGGTGGTGCTGGGGTTGGTAAAACCGTCAACATGATGGAATTGATTAACAACATCGCTCTTAAGCACGAAGGTTTGTCAGTATTTGCTGGTGTTGGTGAGCGTACTCGTGAAGGTAATGACTTCTATCACGAAATGCAAGATGCTGGTGTCGTTAATACTGAAGACTTTAGCAAATCTAAAGTGGCGATGGTATATGGTCAGATGAATGAGCCGCCGGGTAACCGTTTGCGTGTGGCGTTGTCTGGTTTGACTATGGCTGAGTACTTCCGTGATACCAAAGATCCTGAGACCGGTAAAGGTCGTGACGTCCTGCTATTCGTTGACAATATTTACCGTTATACGCTAGCCGGTACTGAAGTATCAGCACTGCTAGGTCGTATGCCATCAGCAGTTGGTTATCAGCCAACGTTGGCTGAAGAGATGGGTATGCTCCAAGAGCGTATTACGTCAACGCAGTCAGGTTCAATCACTTCGGTACAAGCCGTTTATGTACCAGCGGATGATTTGACAGATCCATCACCTGCGACTACTTTTGCTCACTTAGACGCTACTGTGGTACTGAGCCGTGATATTGCCTCACAAGGTATCTATCCTGCGGTTGATCCACTAGATTCAACGTCACGTCAGCTTGATCCACAGGTAATCGGCGAAGATCATTATAATGTAGCTCGCGGTGTCCAAGAAGTGTTGCAAAGCTATAAAGAACTAAAAGACATTATTGCCATTCTAGGTATGGATGAGCTATCAGAAGAAGATAAGCTAACCGTTTATCGTGCTCGTAAGATTCAGCGCTTCTTATCGCAGCCCTTCCACGTAGCCGAAATTTTCACGGGTGCACCGGGTAAATATGTGCCATTACGTGATACGATTGCAAGCTTTAAAGCAATCATCGCTGGTGAGTATGATGATCTACCAGA
>JBBSUA010000106.1:0-6662 GCA_038235315.1 Pseudomonadales bacterium
ACTATCTCGCCAGCCGCTACCGTAAATGGATAAGGACTAGTATAGCGAGATGACCAAGTTGCCGAGCTTACTTCAATAAAACCCGCACCATAAAATTCGTCATGAGTGACATCGTTTTTTGGTAAAGGCGTGCAGGCCACTGTCGTAACAATGATGACTAGTGCTAAGCCAGCTAACCAATGGTGTATGTTAGTTTGTATGAGTCATTACCCTTATCATGATCCAATCTTATTGCTTGATGTAACAGCGTAATCATTTTGATTGGCTGTCTGCTCAGTAAAACCCTATCAACTCTAACCGATTCTTACCCTTTGAGCAATTATCAGAAAAGATAGACATGTTAATGCAAGTCTCTAGAGGCCTGCACAGTTTGACTGACACCAACCATCAAGAATTTAGAAAACAGCTTTTGGCAGTACTTATTTTGGAGGTTTAGCACGTTCTAGTAAAATTTAGCCAACAATAGTATTATTTTTACTGTTATACGTAGGAAATACATAGATTTGTATGTGAAATATATTTCTTGAATTGCAAGACATATGTTCTACTTACGTAATCTACCCCAAACGGGTGTGCTTCATACAAATACTTTCATAATAGCCAATGTTAATGCATAGCGTAAAAAGCTAAGATTAAATCCGACAAATATTTGTCATAAGTAAGGATTTAGATATGAACATTGAATTATCAGGAAGTGATCTAACTCGTATAATGTTAGAACGTGGTGATAAGCAAGTATGGTGCGCTGTAAGTAATGACAGCGACGATAACGCTATGTCAATTATCAAAAATACCAATGATAATTTTATAATGTATATCGTTGCTTTTAAAGAAAGCTACTTTTTTTGCAATCAAGGAGAGGCATGGCAATATGCTGTGCCCGTTAAAAAAACTGAGCTTACTCAACACGAATTAGGCTTATAAAAAATCATAGGTTATTTGCTGGTAATTCCAAACAGGCATTTTAAAATTACCGTTCAGACTAAGAAAAACGCTGTTCATCTATAAATGATAGCCAAAAGCAACAAAAATAATATAAGATACCTATATGGGCACATCTATATTATAGTTATGGTTGTAATGCCAAAAATATGCTTCTTTTTGGTAATACTTGTTTGGCTTCATAATCATAGCAGACAATTAGGAGCTATCAGGGTGAATGAAGCAATCACAGGAAGCTACTTGACTCGCGCAATGTTGGAAAGTGGTCACAAAGAGATATGGTGTGCTGTAGATGACAGCAGCGATAAACAGGCTATGATGGGTCAAGCAAATAATGATTTTACGGCTCGTATTGTTTCTTTTCATGACGGGCATTTTTTTTGTATAAATGGCACTCCATGGTTGTGTGCTGTACCCATTAAGATTAGCGCAATGACCCAAGACGAAGTACAATTATGAGAAAGCTACCTCAAACAGAGCTGACAACAACTATTCAAAAAGCGATGCCACTAAGCATCGTTTTTTATTATCTAAAAATTGGATTTTTTCTGCGATGATAATAATATATCGAACAAAGCTGAGAGTAAAAAAGAGCCCACAGAGGAGAACTGTGGGCTGAGGAAAGCTAATTAGTTAGCTGATAACTTAACGGTGTCACTAATCGGTTATTATTATTGGTTGTTACTGCTCTCAAGCTACTGGCATATTTATGATAATAAAGGCAACAGTGCCATAGTTTAACCTAGCTACAGGTTCATTTACAATTTTCAGTGTACAACTGTATTTATGTTGTCAAATCATAATAACTCAAGTAATTTATTTAGTACTAGCTCAGTTACATGACATTACGTTCGCAGATTTTTTAATACATTGTCTTATCTTGAAACATTTTATCAGCTATAGCTAAATCTCTTAAAATGCTTTATCTATAATGGTTTCATTGTATTTTAATAATGCAATATCAGTACTATAAGTATGGTTTTAACTTTGCAAAGTGCTATTAGCAGTCAAAATATAGAGTAACCGTAATGAACCTGCACAGATGGCATGACGGCATGCCTGAAAAATGCTAAGCTAGCATCCATTACTATATCGATATTAGACTGGTTCTGTCATGACCGAGACTACAGATTTGCACACACAACCGCCGCAATCAGATCAAGATGATAAAAGCATCTTCAATTTGCCTAATAATCTGACTATTGCGCGTATTCTAATGATTCCGCTATTTGTGGCGATTGCTTATTGGCCACCGGCGATGGGTATTGGTGTGCCTGCGATTTCGGACAACGTTATCGCCCGAGTAGGGATGAGTGAGTTTAGTGAAAGTTTGCTACGGCATTTGTTGCTGACGGGCGTATTTATGCTTGCAGCCGTTACTGATTGGCTCGATGGCTACTTTGCGCGCAAGCTGAATGTGATGTCTGCCTTTGGTCGTTTTTTAGACCCCGTTGCCGACAAACTGATGGTAGCAGCTGCATTGATTATCTTAGTGCAATGGCATCCCAACATCATTATGGCGATTGCGGCGATTGTGATTATATCGCGCGAGATTGCAGTCTCTGCACTACGTGAGTGGATGGCAGAATTGGGCAATCGCACTAGCGTCGCCGTCTCCTACGTCGGTAAACTCAAAACGGTCTTTCAAATGGTCGCCATTACCGTGCTACTATTGAACTGGGAGTCACTTGAGACTATTGGCTATATATTGATGGTCGCGGCGGTAATTCTAACGCTTTGGTCAATGATGATATATCTAAAAGCTGCTTGGCCTTACCTCAAAAAAAGCGGCTAGCTTCTAGCGTCTCAAAACGATAATTAAAAGCGCCAGTAATCAATGATTGCTGGCGCTTTTTTTGTTTCTACTGCCGTTCTAAATATCAGACTATTATTAAGCGACTTTAAATCTTGATTGTTTATACTGTTAAGATATACTGAAAAAACAATAAACGAAATACAATACGTTTAACGGATACTAACTCTAAGAGGCAAAAAATATGAAAATCCAAAAAAAGCAGTCGTTTGTTGCCGTAGGCTTAGTAGTGCTGTTGGCGGGCTGTTCAACCAATACCAGTATGAAAGACAAGTCAACGCAAACGACCTCTGACACTGTGCAAAGAGCCTCAGTGCAGGATGCCGCTCAGTCAGAACGCTTGGGTACTCAATGGGGCGATGATGTTAATTCGAGAGTGACCACGGTTGATTTACGTCGTACTAGCAGTAATCCTATCGAGCAAATGCAGGTGTATTACGCGGATAAAAACTATAGTAGTCGCTCGTTGAATAGCATGTCATTAGTTGCTGGCAAAGTTGATTTTTCAATGACAACCGATAATGGCAAGTTATCACTTTATCGGGATAGTGGTAACTATTACGTTCGTGGTCAGGCAGGTCAGGCGTATCGTTTGATCTATCAAAACAATAGCGCTAATACTTATGAGATTGTGGCTAGTGTCGATGGTTTGAATGTCATTGATGGTAGCGCAGCCAGTCGTCAAGGTGCAGGTTATGTCTTGAGTCCTAATCAACGACTGGTTATTGAAGGTTTCCGTAAAGATCAAAATTCAGTGGCTTCCTTTATTTTTAGCAAGCCAGAGAACGCTTATGCCGCCAATACCAGTGCAGGGTCTATAGGTAATACTGGCGTTATTGGTTCAGTTATCTATGAGCTTTATGATCCTTCTCTCACTAAACCACTACAGCCAAGAGCATTTCCGGCGGATAATGGCTACGCAAAACCACCAAAATAAACCTTGCTCGCATTATATTACCCCTGAATTGGTAATGATTTAAAATGAATGATTGGCATCTATATCGTCAAAATTTATTCAGATGAAATCAGCAGTGTCGCCAGTTTCCAACCTTCGACTTACTTATAAGAGAAAAAGCTATGAAATTGATTAAAAAGCAGTCGTTGGTTGCCATCGGCTTAGTCGCATTGTTAGCGGGTTGTTCATCGAATACCAGTATGAAAGAAGAGCCATCGCAAATGCCTTCTGAGCCTACGCAAGATAAATCAGTGCAGAATGATACTGAATCTATGCAAAGTGAGTCTATGCAAGATGAGGCAGTGCAGAATGAGTCTATGCAAGATGCTACTGAATCAGAGCGCTTAGGTACCCAATGGGGCGATGACGTTGACTCGCAAGCGACGATGGTCGATCTACGTCGTATCAATGATGAACCTATCGATGAGATGCAAGTAAGTTATGCCGATAAAAATTATAAAGGTCGCGCGGTAAATAGCATGTCATTAGTCGCTGGTAAGGTTGATTTTTCAGTAGACACTGATAGTGGACACTTATCCATTTACCGTGATACGGGTCGTTATTTTATGCAAGGTCAAGCAGGTCAAGCGTATCGTTTGGTCTATCAAAATAATAGCGCCAATACTTATGAGATTGTGGCTAGTGTCGATGGTATCAATGTTCTAGATGGTAGCGAAGCCAGTCGCTATGACAGTGGTTACGTGCTGAGCCCCAATGACGAGTTAGTCATCGAAGGTTTCCGTAAGAGTGAAAGCGCGGTGGCCTCCTTTATCTTTAGCAAACCTGAAAGTGCTTATGCGGCCAATACGAGTACAGGCTCTATAGATAATACAGGAATTATTGGCACGGTCGTTTATGAGCTTTATGATCCTGCTGAGTCTAAGCCGCAACAACCCAAAGCTTTTCCAGCAGACAATGGTTATGCAAAAGCGCCACAATAGCTATCACTAAAAAGCTGCCTTTAAAAAGTTAGCTAGCTGTTATATTTTGAACGCACAATAAAAAAAGCCAGTGATACGATTATCACTGGCTTTCTTAGCTATAAGCTCAATACAAGAGTTATAGTTTTATTGAGAAGCTCTCGCCTAAGCTATCACCGACAGCAGTTTCAGTTACTGCCGCTGCCGCCATCTTAAAGGCACTAGTCAGAGTATTACCGTTAGCCCAATACTCAGCGCCATGAGGAATTACTTTTATCAGCTGTATTTTTGGATCCTCAATACCCTGCTCAAAGTACGCGTTGTACACTACTGACCATAATTCTTCAAGCTTTTCTCTATCCTCAACCAATTCGGCTTTGCCCGTGATAGACAGATAATTTTTGTCATCTTGAGTCACATAAGATAGATTGATTTCTGAATTTTTTTCAATATTTGAAACGGTCTCAGAAGGCTTGTGTCCAATAAACCAAATCTCTTTGGCACCAATACTGGTTTCTGTGGTACTCATCGGGCAAGCATGTAGATGATCCTCATGAGTACGAGTGGTCATCATGGTATATTTGATATCCTTTACCATTGCTTGAATTTTATCCATCTGCTCTTGCTTACTCATCGTAATCATCCTTGTTATCGAAAATATTCTTATTAAGGTCTAGTCGACGCTTTATATTATCGCTTCATGCTAGCTCAATCTTATAAAGATATGTTGAATTGCTCACCCATATCTTCAGCAGTTTTGCCATCTTGTAATGCAGCGGCCGCCATCTTAAACATATTAATAGTAGAGCTACCACTTATCCAGCATTCGACACCATGTGGTACGACTTTTATTAATTGTACATTTGGATCGTCGATACCATGCTCAAAGAATGCGTTATAAACTGGTGACCATAACTCTTCTAGTTTTGCTTTATCGTTTGGCAATTCTGCATTAGCACTCACAGAAACATAATTTTTGGAATCTTGAGTGGCATAAGCTAAGCCAATTTTATTATTATCTTGGATATCTTTGACAACATCTGAGGTTTTATCACCGATGAACCAAATCTCTTTGGCACCTAAGCTTGCTTCGCTAGTGGTCATTGGCCACGCATGAAGATCACCTTTGCTATTGACGGTGGTCATCATGGCAAATTTAACGTCTTTAATAACGGCTTGGATTTTGTCGATTTTATCTTGCTGATTCATAGTATATCCTTATTGAATAGAATTAATTTTGGCAGGCGTTCTTTTGATAGTGTTTTATTTATTAACGTTTTATAGGATAACGATAGATAGCTATGCAGTTATATAGGCTGCCAGTAATGCGATGTGAGTGTTTGTAAGGACTACGACAGTTAAGTAAAAATTATGCTGATTTGATAAGAAGTTTGCTACGAAAATCGCTATTACAGAGTTATCGTATTTGAATAATCGTGTTCGAAAGTAGGGTGTGATAGCGCTTTGCTTCGTTTGATTATTGACACAGGCAGTGAATTTATTGCGCTTTGCCCCTGCTTATTTCAGGGCTTCTTGTTATAATGCACCGACCATTTACTTTGCACGGCAGTGATGCCTTTTTTTGCCTATATCCTATGGAACCAGCCTCTATGATGACCATCGCCGGACAACCGTTCTTAACCGATTTTCAGACGCAACAACTCATCAGTCAGTTTCAACAAAAAACCGAGCTAAATATTACCCAAATCAGTACGCAACAGGTTTATATACTGTCGCGGGAATTGGACAGTGATGAGCATAAAAAGGCGCTAGATTTATTAGGGGTTGCAGGCGATACTAATGTTACTGCGCCAAACGCTAACCAATTACAAGCGATTGTTAGTCCACGTTTTGGCACGATATCGCCATGGGCAAGTAAAGCCACAGATATCTTTAATAATTGTGAGATTAAACTTAATCGAGTTGAGCGCGTCATCGTTTATACCTTAACAATCGATGGTGAGGTGAAGGAAAAACTGCCTAAAGCTGCTGAGCAACTGTTATTTGATCGCATGACGCAAAGTTTGGTTTA
>JBBSUA010000107.1:0-6657 GCA_038235315.1 Pseudomonadales bacterium
CAGCTCTTCATGATGTTTTTGTACTAAGATATGCTGATGCGCTTGCGCGGCTACTTGCGCTTGATGGGTAATGGCCAATAGCTGCTGAGTTTGACCAAGGGTTCGTAGTAGCTCGCCAACGACTTGCGCGGTAGCGCCACTGATGCCAACATCGACTTCATCAAATACCAGCATAGGCTTGGCCGCATTATGATCAGCATTGGTCACTTGTAATACTTGCATCACCAGTGCCATACGCGACAACTCACCGCCTGAGGCAATCTTATGTAGCGGCTGCATCGGCATACCGACATTGGCGCTGAATAACAAATCAATATCGTAGCGACCTTGGGTATTATACTGAGCGGGGTCTTTTTGAGTAAATACAAACTCGCAGCGCGCATTAGGTAGTGCTAATGGTTGCAGCTGAGCAATGAGTTGGGCGCAAATATCAGGAGCAGCTTGGGTACGCTTATCATTAAGCTGATCAGCGAATTGTAGGTAATCTTGCCAAGCCTCGTCAATTTGGGCGGCGAGTACGTCACTACTAGGCTCATTCTCTAGCTGTTCTAATTGCGCTTGCCAAGCCTGTGCCTCAGCAATTAAATCACTCGCAGGCAAGTTGTGCTTACGAGACAATCGATGTCCAAGACTGATTAAATTATCAAGCTCCTGCAAGCGCTCCGGATCAGGCAGTTGCTGCTCAGCATACTCTGAGAGGAGAGCGGTCACCTCAGTGATCTGCTGCTGTGCAAGATGCAAGTGCTCCGAGGCTTGCCCAAAGGTTTGACTGACACTCATTTGAGTGTCACATAGCTTGATGGCTTGACCGAGCAACGTCATCACATCGGGCTCGTCGGTATCATTATCAAGCAGATGCAATCCATGACTAGCCTCTGTCATCAAGGCTTCAATATTCGACAGCTCTTCGTGTTCCGACTCTATGTCATGATAATCAACACTGAGTAGCGGCGCAATATCGCTCAATTGGCTTTGCAGCAATTGTATGCGATCTCGGCGTTGGGCTTCACGACTGGCAATGTCATCAGCGCGACGTTTTAGTTGCTGATACTGCTGTTGGCTGTTGGCTGTTTGCAATGCCAAAGGCGTTATCTGTGCCATCTCATCTAACCATTGCACCACAAATTGCGGCTTGAGCAAGGCTTGCTGAGCGTGCTGGCTATGAATGTTGACTAGCAGTGCACCTAAACTTTTAAGCTCTGCTAGGCTGACAGGCGACCCATTTAGCCATGCTTTTGAGCGCCCGCTATTACTAAGCTGCCGACGAATTAATATTTCTTGCTCATCTAAAGACCGTTCATGCTTCAAAAACCAGTCTGCAACTACCGTATTACCCACCACATCAAACTGCGCATAGATATCAGCGTAATCAGCGCCATGCCTGACCATCGCACTGTCAGCACGCTCACCTATACATAATGATAACGCATCGAGCAGCAATGATTTGCCTGCGCCCGTCTCACCAGTGATGACATTAAAGCCTTCAGCAACGCTTAGCTCATGCTTATCGATCAATGCAAACTGATACAAGGTTAATGATAAAAGCATCAAAGCCTCTCATGAAAGGTGATTAGTATTTATTAGATAGACTCCCTAATAAATATCGCAAAATTTTAAAAAAGCTGACTGCGTTATGGTGGCAAAACTCTCTGAATACAAATGAGATGATAGTAAAGCAATAGCCATTTTACGGTAACGGAATGTATCGAGTGGAGTAGATAACATCAACACCAGCTCCCTTTTATAAGCATTATAATTTAAACAAATGATATAATAGATGACATTTTAAGTAACCATGTAACAATCTTATTAGATATAATGTGGTAGCATAATCTTACTCAATAACAAACGCATTACCACAGTTAATATACATTATATCATCAGTCACTTATTTTTTAGTTTAGCAGCAATTACTTGATAAGGAAGCCACTATGTCAGCGGCACAATTTACTAATGTAACGGTCAACGCTCAAGCTACGGTAACATACGATGGACGTTGTTCAAGCCATACTGTAATGTTTGAAGACGGTCGTCACAAGACATTGGGCGTTATTTTGCCATGTGATAACACGGTTGAACAATATCACTTTAGCACCAATACCTCTGAGCGCATTGAAATCATTAGTGGTGAATGCGAAGTCAAAATCAATGGTGATGACGCGTTTAGCTACTACCGCGCTGGTCAATCATTTGTTGTCGAAGGAGATAGCAGTTTCAACTTGCGTACTGAAGAGATTGTACAATACGTTTGTCATCTTGAAGGCTAGTCGATACCTTTAATTAATAGCCTCACTTTATATAGAATTATTATCAGTATTATCAGTATTATCAGTATTATCAGTATTATCAGTATTTGATGATTAATATCTCTCTATACTGATACCTATATTATCCTTTAGAAAATGACAGATAATGTCTATTTATATTGTCTTTTACTTATTCAAATCATTTTTAATGAGCCTTATCTCTTAGAGATTTACGCGCCATTCACTTTTTATCAGCAGGCTTATTATGGCAAAACCTAGCTATTTTTATGGTATTCATGCCATTGATGCGTTACTTGAACATCGCCCTCTTGATGCATTGAGTTTATTTGTGCAGCAAGGTCGTGAGAGCGACAGCCATGTAAAAAACATTATCGCTCAAGCTCAAGCCAATGGAGTCAGTCTACAGCCCACCCAAAAAGACAAGCTGACACAGTTATGTGGCAGCCCGCAGCATCAAGGGGTGGTGTTGCATGCGCGTCCACTAAGCTTTGCTAATGATGGCTTGTTAGATACCATTACTGGACGTGATCAGTGTTTGCTACTGGTGCTCGATCAGATTACTGATGCGCATAATTTTGGTGCTTGTCTGCGTACTGCGGTCGCGATGGGTGTTGATGCCGTCATTTGCCCAAAACATCATGCAGCCAGCTTGACCCCGACGGTATCAAAGGTCTCTGTAGGCGCCGCTGAGATGATGCCTATTGTTAGCGTGACTAATCTGGCACGGACACTTACGCAAATCAAAAAAGCGGGTGTATTTGTTTTTGGTACTGCTTTAGATGCGCAAGCAAAACCATTGCATGCTGCTGACTTGACAGGGAAGACGGCCTTGATTATGGGATCTGAAGGTGAGGGCATGCGCCGCTTGACCACTGAAAGTTGTGATGAGCTAGTATATATACCGATGTCGGGTAACGAGCACGGTAACTTGCAAAGTCTCAACGTCAGCGTTGCAACTGGTATGGCACTGTATGAAGTTAATCGACAGCGTACTTTAGCTGCTGAGCAAGCGTAAGGTAAGCCTGATGCAAGGGTTCTAGTTGTTGATGGAACGCTGCAATATCGCCGTCATTAACAACTAAGTCATCCGCGTGTTGATTGCGCTCATCACGATTGAGCTGGTTGGCCATAATAGCCTTAATTTTAATCATACTTTGCTCATCGCGCAGGCTTGCTCTTGAAATCTGAGTATCCTCCGTAGCATCAATGACCAAAATACGTTGGCATAAGTTTGCCAGTCCTGCCTCCGCTCCTTCGATCAATAAGGGAGCAGACAAAACTACATACGTTGAGGTACTGGCAGCTAGCTGTACTTTTGCCGCCTCACGTATAGCTGGATGAGTGATAGCCTCAAGTTCTATAAGTGCTTCAGGATGTGCAAATACATGCGTGCGTACCGCTGCGCGATCCATCTGTCCTGCAGGATTGAGCACCCAGTCACCGAATTTTTTCTGGATATTGCGTAAGGTATTACTGCCCTTTGCAACCACTTCATGAGCAATCACGTCAGCATCGATAATATCAACACCTTGCATAGCGAACCAATCAGTAGCTGCAGATTTGCCACTGCCTATGCCACCGGTTAACCCAACTACCAATCTTTTATTATTTATCTGATTATGCTGGAGTTGGGATGTTAACGTTATAGAATTCATTGACATAGTGATGACTTATTTGACAAGTAGAAGGGTTAGAAGACGGTACTTAATACAGAGTGGATAATGCAATCAAGTAGCAATGGATTATGGCTCAGACTCTCTAAAATCAAAAATAATCTTTAAACATACATTCCTAAATACCAGCTGACGATGTCTGAACCATACAGTAGTGCAATGATTCCAGCGATAGCGATGTAAGGCCCAAAAGCAAAGGGTCGGCTCTCACCTTGTTTTTTCATTAAGACAATGCCGACGATTGAGCCAAGCAGAGACGATAGTAGAATAATCAGTGGCAACATCATTGGTCCAAGCCAAGCACCCAATACAGCCAATAGCTTAAAATCGCCTTGTCCCATGCCATGTTTTTTAGTAATTAGATAAAATATTTTTACCACAATCCACAGCGATAAAAATCCGAATAGCAAGCCCCAAATAGATTGTGTTGGGGTCACAAACCAGCCTTGCGAGTTGACTGCTAAGCCCAATCCTGCCAGTGGAAAGGTCAGCCTATCAGGCAATAGCTGCGTATCAAAATCAATACCTGTCAGTGCAATTAATGTCCATACTAATATTAATGCTGACAGTCCGGTCGCAGTGACACCAAATTGATAGATGACGACCATTGAGAGTAGGGCAGTGACCAACTCAACGATAGGATAGCGTAGTCCAATAGACGCTTTGCAGTCAGAACAACGCCCACGCAGCATCAGCCAGCTAATAAGCGGTATGTTTTCATACCATTTTATTTTATGTGCACAGTGCGGACAACGTGATCTTGGCTTGCTAAGTGTCACTGGAACATCAGTTGCCACAATATTCGTTAATGGTATAGTGTGTTCATCTGGCATATCATGTTGATGAGCTAAAAACTGAGTACATTCCTGTCGCCAATCATAATGCATCATCAGTGGCATGCGATGAATCACTACATTTAAAAAACTACCCACACACAGCCCTAACAGAGCAAATATAATCAGTGCTATGGTCATGTTGTCTTGTAATAGTTGTATCAATGGCATTAAGTGTCTATCCTAAAATGACTAACCGACGACTGAACCCATTTGGAAGATAGGCAAATACATGGCAATTACTAAGCCGCCAACTAATACTCCCAACACGGCCATAATTAATGGCTCCATTAGGCTGGTCAACCCGTCCACAGCGTTATCAACCTCGTTTTCATAGTAGACCGCTACCTTATCAAGCATTTCTTCTAAACTACCGGATTCTTCACCAATACCGACCATTTGAATCGCTAAACTAGGAAATAAGTTGGTTGAACGCATTGAAAACTGCAGTTGTTGACCTGTTGACACGTCGTTTTTTATTTGCTGAGTCGCATTGTAAAATACAACATTGTTAGTGGCACCAGCCGTAGAATCGAGCGCATCAAGCAAGGGTACACCAGCAGCAAAGGTCGTAGATAGCGTGCGAGAAAAACGAGCAATAACTGCCTGATAGGCAATTTTTCCGAATATCGGCGCTTTTAATGTTGCCCGATCTAAAAGGTCGCGAAACTTCTTTGAACGTTTTTTGGCTTCAGAAAAGCCAATAATCGTACCACCAATAAGGATAATCAAAATAAACCACCATGACTGCATCCACTCAGACATATCGACAACCATCTGTGTAAATGCGGGTAATTCTGCACCAAAAGACTCAAATAAGCCGGAGAAAACAGGAACGACTTTAATGAGCAAGATAATAGTCACGATAATAGCAACCACGATAACAGCAATAGGATATTTCATCGCTTTTCTGATTTTTGCTTTAAGTAGCTCGCTTTTTTCTTTGTAAGTAGCGACCCGTTCTAGCATCGTCTCAAGCGCCCCTGATTGCTCACCTGAATCAACGAGTGAGCAAAATAAGTCATCAAAATAGCGCGGATGTTTGCGCAGTGCTGACGCAAAAGTTCCACCCGCTTCAATATCTGCTTTAATCTGCAAAACTAGTATTTTCATACTTGGGTTATCTAAGGAATCAGCGACAATTTCAAAAGATTGCGTTAAGGGCACGCCCGCTTTCATCATTGTAGCGAGCTGACGTGCAAAAATAGCAATATCAATAGGCTTAATAGATTTTTTAAAGGTAAATAGAGGTTTAGGTTTTTTCTTGATGGTTTTAACCGTAATACCTTGCTTACGCAATATTGCTTTCGCTAACTCTAAACTACGACTGGTAGTTTCGCCTTTGATTTTTTGTCCACGACGATTGACTCCGTCATAGACAAAATCTAATAGCATATCGGTCTTAACTTTTGCCATTTTCCTACCCTCAAGTTTTGCCTAGTTTAGAGAAGCTCATTGGTTATATCATTAGTATTATTTTAGCCTAATATGCTGTCACATATAGACTTTTATTCTACGCAGCATAGTAAATGTTATTTAGCTGATTTTGACAGTGAGTAACTGTTACTCGATTGGAATCAACAATTACTCAGACGTGACTCGCATCATCTCTTGAATACTAGTAACGCCTTGCAATACTTTTAGAATGCCAGAGCGCCGTAAATCGCGAAAACCGTTTTTGAGTGCCGCATCCTTAATATCAATCGCATTACCATCCTCCATGATAATACGGGAGATATCTGGACTCACTTTCATCACTTCATACACACCAACGCGCCCTTTGTAGCCTTCACGGCACTCACTACAGCCGACGGGCTGATAGATAATATTATCTGGATTATCCAAATCGGACTCTTTAAAGCCGATCTCAAGTAAACTTTGGCG
>JBBSUA010000108.1:0-6619 GCA_038235315.1 Pseudomonadales bacterium
CCGCAACCACGAGAGTTTTTTGCGCCAACCACAGCCCCTGCGCGCTTGACTAATTTAGCGGAAAAACAAGCCTTATTAGCAGAATATGGAGTCGATACTTTAATCGTAGCGGGCTTCGACGCTGATTTTCGCTCATTATCTGCGCAGGCATTTGCTGATATTTTAGCCTTGCGCCTTAATGTAAAAGCGTTAGTGTTGGGCGATGACTTTCGCTTTGGTCATGATCGCACCGGCGACAGTCAGTTTTTGCGCGACTATGGTATGCATGTGATTAATTTGCCTACTATCACTGATGATACTGATATCGCTGAGCGTATTAGCTCTACTCGAATTCGTGATTTGTTATTAGCAGGTAATATCAGTGCTGCCAACCAGTTATTAGGTCGCGACTACGCCAATATCGGCACAGTTGTTAATGGTGATAAGATTGGTCGGACGATGGATTTCCCAACCGCAAATATTGACTTAGCACGTTTAAAACCTGCGTTGCATGGTATCTTTGCCGTTGATGTTGTACGCCTTGATGAGCAGGGTGACGTTATCACTGATGGTCTTACCGATCTTGCAATAGATGATCAGACAGGCGTTGCAGGATTACGTCCACATAGCTTGTTTGGAACTGCTAGTATTGGCACGAGACCTTCTGTAGATAAAGGTAATGACTGGCGCTTAGAGGTGCATTTCCCAAAGCTCCAAGCGGATCTCTATGGTCAAACGCTTCATGTGCGTTTCCTGCATTTTTTGCATGGTGAGCGGCGTTACGATGGTTTGGAGGCATTAAAATTGGGTATTCATAATGATGTCGCAGATTTACTTGCTTGGCGCTTAGAGCAGCTGAATTAAATAATCAAATGATGGTTAAACAAAAACCCACAATACCTAATTTTATAGGTGCTTGTGGGTTTTTATCTTTATAGTCACTGCATCATAGTCATTGCATCTTTATTATAAAATAAAAATGAATAACTAAGCGCTTGGATGCATGCGCACATTTAAGTCGTCAATAACTTCGACCCATGCCGCATCTTTCTGCCATTCTTCTTGCAAAAACATACGTTGATTATCATTCCAGATGTCAGATTTTATCAGCTCTTCATCTTTTGCCAATTGATGGTTTTCTACAAACTTATCGATAGCTTCATCAGAGCTATCTAGTCCCAACTGAGCAAATAGATCATTAATTTTATATTCTGGTTCACCTAACATTTTTTTCTCCTTAAGCGATTTTATTAGTATTTATTTTAAATCGACCTGATGTGGTCTTTATACTCATGAACTCAATCATTGTAACAAGCCCTATTTGAAAAACTATTACTCAACCTTACCAATTATGTTAATAGTCAGTAAAAATAAAGTATAAAAAAAAGCTCTACTATAATAGTAGAGCTTTTTTATTTAAAGATCATCACACTTACCATTTAATACTATGGAAGCAGATGTGATACCGCATCACGCTCTTCGCTAAGCTCTTGCTCAGTGGCTGCCATCTTCTCTTTTGAGAAGTCAGATGACACATCGATACCCTCAACGATAGACCAATCACCATCTTTACAAGTACATGGGAAAGAGTAAATTAAGCCTTTAGCGATACCATATTCGCCATTTGAATAAACACCCATCGATACCCAATCATTATCTTCAGTACCCATTACCCATATACGCACATGTGCAATAGCAGCGTTGGCAGCAGAGGCTGCAGATGACGCACCACGTGCTTTGATGATAGCCGCACCACGTTTTTGTACTTCTGGAATATAGGTGTTTTCGTACCAATCGCGCTCTACTAGATCTAAAGCTGGCTTTCCATCAACGGTACAAGCCGTTAGATCTGGATACTGAGTTGATGAATGGTTGCCCCAGATGATCATTTTTTTTACGTCATTGACAGTGCTTTCTGTCTGTTCAGCCAACTGCGCTATACCACGGTTATGATCCAAACGGGTCATAGCAGTAAAGTTACGTGGGTCAATATCTGGTGCGTTACGCTGAGCGATAACGGCGTTAGTATTCGCAGGGTTACCGACGACTAATACTTTTACATCACGGCTGGCGACGTCATTTAACGCTTTACCTTGAGCTGAGAAAATCGCAGCGTTGGCTTCTAATAAGTCTTTACGCTCCATACCTGGGCCACGAGGACGTGAACCTACTAATAAAGCGTATTCAACGTCTTTAAACGCTACTTTAGCATCATCAGTTTGAACGATACCTGCTAATAAGGGAAATGCACAGTCTTGTAGTTCCATAACCACACCCTTTAGGGCGTCAAGTGCTGGTGTGATTTCAAGTAAATTCAAAATAACTGGCTGATCTTTACCAAGCATTTCACCAGATGCAATGCGAAATAGCATCGCGTAGCTAATATTACCAGCGGCACCGGTTACGGCAACACGTATAGGCTGTTTCATAGAATATTTCCTAATTGATTATTAGATATGGTTTTTCTAAATGATAACGGTTATAAAACGAGAGCTAGTGTAGCACCTCAAATGGTAGACCGTCTAGATACAATGCCATGAATGCAGCATTGGTATACGTCTATATTGTTACATTTTATACGTGCAAAATTTGCCAACACTTTTGACCAAACTAAATAATAGTCCCAATAAAAATCGTTGTAAGAGATTAAGAAGGTGAAAAAAGCACCTCTATTGGTTAGAGAAACTTAGCGTTTCTAGATAAGATTTTCTACTTGTGAAGAGTTAAATCATGGAAAGTTAAATTAGGGAAGATTACTTGGAGCAGAGGTAGGTTATTTGCCACCTGAGATGATAAAGTTTTTACCACAATTATCTACTACGTTACTACAGCTACCAAATTGACTGCCCTCATAACACACATGAATATCAGTGAGGATAGATTGACGACGGCTACCATCTTGGCATATCAAATCAATGCTAGAAGCAACCATACCCTTATTCAAGCGTGTCATCTGTCCGATAAAACGTGACTTAGAGACGGTATAGCTATTACCAGTATTGAGCTCGCTTGGTAACTTTAACTCCCCAGCAAGATTGACAATTTGACGAAAATAATTGCTAGCACTAAGCGGACTACAAGCACCATAGCGTTGCCATGTCTGACTACGAACCGTAATATCTGGCATTACTCGATTGACGACTTTTAGCTGTAGCGGTGTTAATCGCGGTTCACCGCCACGCCCGCAGCGCTCACCATAACCAAGGTCAAGACCAGATACGGTCAAAGAATAACCTTCTAAACACTGACGCATACGTGCACGTGAAGGCTGTAAAGCACACAATGCTGGCGTCATCTCAATCATCAGTACTCGTGGTCCAATCTTCGTTGTACTGGCTGCTTGTGCAGGTATTAATATGAGGCCTTGCGACAGCAAACCCGCACAACCAAGCAGTGTGTTTCTTTTGGTTAGCCACTTTTGCCTCATAACAAAACTGACAAACGTCTGGATAGGTAACTGACGTTTATCTACTATGAGGTTTGGTGATGCTAAGTATTTTTTTATCATAAGTAATTGGACATTTGGCAGTTATCAAATAGTAATGACAGTAATGTATTATGGCATTTAAAATACCGATACCAGTTCAAGAAATGTTAACAAAATGCTCTTTTTAATCTGTAGCAGAATCGTAAATTTAGCGTAACGGTTGCCCTATTATTATTAAAATACTGGATATCTAGCTTTATCTCTACCAGTTGTCAAAGATTAGCATTAGATAAATACTAGGGCGTGTTTTAGAAATAGGATGCTATTAAAAAGCTGCTGGAATCGTGCCCATACGCTGACTGATCGGTTGAGGACGACCTAACAAGCTACTATAAACCGTCGCATTTTCCATCACATGCTTGACGTAGTTACGAGTCTCAGGGTAAGCAATCGATTCTACATATTGATCCGCAGCCAATGAACCGTAAACAGGCTGCCAGCGTTTGGCTTTATTAGGGCCTGCGTTATAACCCGCCGTTGCCAGTACAGGTTGATAGTTTAATTTAGCCAAAATATCGCTCATATACCATGTGCCATAACGAATATTGGTATCACCGCTATTTGCGCGGCTAGAACTGTACGACTCGCCTAGATTACGAGCAATATATTTTGCCGTATCAGGCATAATTTGCATCAAACCACTAGCGCCAACGTTAGAGCGTGCCGAGGTCACAAAGCGGCTCTCTTGACGCATAATACCGTAAGCCCATGCCGGATCGATACCCGCTGACTGGCTATAGCGCACTACTGCGTCTTGATGCGGCATTGGATGTGATAGCGCCAAGCTACTGGCTTTGTCAGTATTATCAGCAGCGTATACAGCGCGGTCAAGCCACCCCATATCGTGCGCTAGACGAGCAGCAGCAATGATTAAGTTATCATCACGATTGTCACGTGCCAGCTTTACCGCCCAGTTCCACTCACGGTTGGCATAAGCACGGCTGGCATCTGCGTTATATAAAGCAAACGCGCGTGCAAAATTTGGATTTTGCATAACCCGCGCACTATCTGCACTACTGACATTCGGCAAATTGCTACCACCCATTCGGCTAGCATCGAAGCGTTGTCCTACTTTGTCTTTTGCCATTAGTCCATAGTATTCATCACTTTTAGCGAGATACTGATACATTTTTTTAGCGGTGTTGCGTTTGCTGCTATCACTTGATTGTTCGTAAGCGCGTGCTAGCCAATATTGCCATTGATTGGACTTTTGAGTTTCTGCATCCATCTTTGATATGGCCTCAGCCACATCATCCCAACGATCGAAACGAATAGCCGCCATGGCATAATCTTCAGCTTCTTCAAAGTTGAAGTCATCATCTAAACTGCTACGAAACCAATCGACCGCCTCAGCGTTGTAGCCATCGTCAGTATTATGCCCCATACGCTCAACCCCAAGGGTGCGATAGGCATAGCGACGAGTATCATCATCTAGCAACCGTGCGCTACGTTGATTGTCTTGCTTGATATCAAAATCTAGCTGTAGCGCCGCTTCACGGTAGGATTTATCAGCGAGACGACCTATCGCATATAAATATAAATACTGATTGGTTTGACTCTTGGGCTGCATGCCAAAGCGACTAAAAAATGATGATGGACTGAGCTGGATTTCACTTAATGCAGAATAAGGAATGGCGGTTCCGAGACGTGAAGACAACGCCATAATATCGCCGGTTTTGCCTTTACGTAGCATACGCTTCAAGCGCGCCGCCCTATCTTGATTACTGATTAGCGCATTATTATTCATCTCCATAGCCAACTGTTCACACAGTGCTGGCTGCTTCAAGGTAGTGAGCCAAACATCAGACTTCGCTGCCATAGCACGCATGGTATCGCCACCATTGTTGAATCCAAGTCCAATGGCACAGCGCTCACTGGCATCCGCATTAGTGATCAAGTTAGCCACTTGACGCACAGCAGCATAATCACCTGAACCCGCTTTAGTCTCAGCAAAATCAGCCGCCAGCTTTTCTGCCATAACCGTATCAGGATATTGACGGACGAACTGTGACACTGCGGCTGAGCTTTGCGAATTCAAGTCTAAATTCATCCGCCAATAGGTCGGATACATAGCAAATAAGCCACCGCTCATCGATTGCTCATAATTATAGAGTGCGCTGACATCACCGCGATCTGCAGCCTGCGCTGCGGCCGTAAATGAGTTGACACTGTTGTCTTGCTGATAATTAGCGTTTTGCTGGTAATTAGTATCTTGCTGATAAGTCTCAGAATCGCCCCATGTTAGCTCAGCACAAGCCACCTGAGACAAACCTAGTCCGCTCATTGCAGTCGCTAAACTCAATGCACTGATTCTTAGCTTACTTGTGTTGGCACCTTTGGCATTAGCACCTTTGACCGTATGATTATTGGCTAGATGATTAGTCTGAGCGACAGGCTGCTTTGTCATACTTACTCTCTTTATTAGCGATATTTATAGATGTTTGAATAGCAACTCGATAAACATTACTATCATTATGACGCTTATCATACTATATTCCTCCAACTTCCAACCATCGCCTTTACCTTTTATCAATAAATAGGACAGTGGCGCGTAACACGACGGTGATGGCGCTATAAAAATGTGATGGTAAAATAATTAATGCCCCTTAAACACATCGCGCGTTTTAGATAAACATTTGATAATATTAAAATAATTTATAAGTATCTTATAGATATGACATACGCTAACTTTTCCCATTAGCAGACGATTATGATAAAATACGCCACCTATTAATAATCTACCTTACTATATTTTGGTCAATCTTGGACTTATCCCTATGAGTGTTTCTGTATTTAATCCCCGCATCGATGACGCTGTAAATACGGCTTCTGCTGTCACGACACTCGTAGAGCCTGTATCCGAGCAAGGCTCAGCCCAAAGTCCAGTGACCAAAAAAGTCTTTATCACCACTCAAGGCTGTCAGATGAATGTCTATGACTCGAGCAAAATGCTCGATGTATTAGGGGATTCGCATGGCATGGAAGTGACGCACGATATTGATGAAGCCGATGTATTACTCATGAATACCTGCACAATTCGTGAAAAAGCGCAAGAAAAAGTATTTTCAGAATTGGGTCGCTGGCGCAAGTTGAAACAAACACGTCCAGATTTAGTGATTGGCGTTGGTGGCTGTGTAGCCTCGCAAGAAGGCG
>JBBSUA010000109.1:0-6589 GCA_038235315.1 Pseudomonadales bacterium
ATGAGGATTTCTCTGCTTTTATTGAAGCGTCTTCTGTGCCGTATCTAGAAGATGCTGTGATTGACTATAATAAAGATCGTTTCGGTGGTCAGTTGACCTTCCGTGCGCCTAATTCTAAAGTGCCAAAAGTCGGTGCTGACGCTAGTGTTGAAGAGCGCATCAACTATGTATTGCAGTCAGAAATTAACCCCGGCTTAGCGGCACATGGCGGCATGGTCGATCTGATAGAACTCATAGAAGAAGAGGGGATTGGTCTGACCGCAGTATTAAAATTCGGTGGTGGTTGCCAAGGGTGTTCAGCAGTCGATATGACCTTACGTCAAGGGGTCGAGGTGCAGCTTAAGCAGCAAATACCTGAGCTGACCCAAGTGATTGATGAGACGGATCACACCAGTACTGAAAACGCTTATTATAAGTAAGATTTAAAAACAGTGTGAAAAAGATCGATTTGCTTTTTTGCTTATGAATATAAGTCATTAAGCGATGAGAAGTTTGATAGGATAGTCATAAAAAAGAGCTGAGTTAATTATAACTCAGCTCTTTTTTATGGATGTTTCTTAAGGAATAGCGTTTAAGGAATAGCGTTTAAGGAATAGCGTTTTTTGGGTTTGGTATCAGTTAAGCGGACAACACTTGTCGCGCGATATTTTGATAGCTCTGTGATTCTAGACGGGGACCGAATTGCTGAATCACTTGAGCAGACACGGCACTGGCAAGTCGACCGCACTCTGGCAAGCTATAATGCTGCGATAATGCATATAAAAAAGCACCAGCATAATTATCGCCTGCGCCATTAGTATCAGTGACAGTAGTCACTACTGGCGTGGCTACTTCATGAATGATGATCTCTTCGCTATCATTCTCAGGTCTTTGCGCAATAATTGCACCTTTGGCACCATCAGTGACTACGGCAATTTGGCAATGCTCAAGTAATGCGCGTGCAGCTGCTTTGATCTGTTTTTTATCTGTAAATAACCGAGCCTCTTCACTATTACAGAAGATTACCGCCACTTTATTGCCGAGCATATTAAGCAAACCGTCTTTAGCAAACTTAACTACGGCTGGATCAGCGAAGCTTACAGCGATTTTAGCGCCATGAACGCCTGCTTGTTGGCGCAATTTAGTCATTGCCGGTTGGATACTCTCAGACATCGCCAAGTAGCCTTCCAAATATAGCCAATCTGCTTGCGTCAGTACGTCGAAATCGACATTATCAGCAGCGATATCGCTTGAGGTGCCAAGATAGGTTTGCATCGTACGCTCGCCATCTTCGGTAACGGCTACTACACAGGAGCCAGTCACGCCGCCACTGTGTACTGATTTCTCCGAAGTTGCCACCCCTGCTTGATGCAGATCTTCCAAATAAAACTTGCCTTGCTCGTCATCGCCAACGCGACAGGCGTAAAAAGGCTTGCCACCTAAGCTTGCAAAGGCAAACATAGTATTCGCAGCTGAGCCACCACCGGCTTGTTTTGACGGTTCTATATTAGCAAGCTGAAAGTATGCCAACAGTTGTTGCTGCTCCTCGATGCCCGCTAAAGTCATATTGCCACGGGTCAGCTCAGTTTCTTCTAAAGCGGCATCACTCAGTAGATATTCGTGATCAACCAACGCATTCCCTATCGCCATTACATCGTACATACTCTATATCTCCTACCTAACTATTGATGAAAATAGACTTTCTTGAATAGACCCTAAGCTTGTAGCTCAAGTAAGCGCTGATATAACGCATTCTTTTTTACACCCGTAATATCTGCAGCCAATGCTGCCGCTTTTTTGACTGTCAAATCTTCCAAAAGACGCTTTAATAAGTCATCGTGGACACTAAGATCGTCGTCATCATGTGCGACACTATTGCCTGCCACAACTACAACCATCTCGCCACGTTGTTGATTGTCATCAGCTTTAACAAATTCGATGAGCGCGGCTAATGTAGATTTATGCACCGTCTCAAACGTTTTGGTCAGCTCACGACAAAAAGTAACGCCACGGTCTGCGCCAAATATTGCAGCCATATCTTCCAAGCTTGAGACAATACGGTGCGGTGCTTCATAGAATATGAGCGTCTCAGTACGTGATGTCAACGCGGCTAGCTGTTTTTGCCGCCCATGAGTTTTGGCGGGCAAAAAGCCAATAAAGCTAAAACGATCTGAGGGTAATCCGGCGACTGACAACGCTGCAATAGCGGCTGATGCGCCAACAATAGGTGATACCAGTACACCAGCAGCATGAGCGGCTTGTACCAATTGATAGCCGGGATCACTAACCAATGGCGTCCCTGCATCGCTAATTAATGCAACTGAATGACCTTGTTGAATCATTTCAATAATTTTGGGGGTCTGAATCGCACTATTGTGCTCATGATATGCCCACAGCTTGTTATGACCTTTCTTACTCGACGTGTTATCTTTGTCTACTGCCTCATTATCGAGCGCTGAAACACTTAACTCATTACTATTGTTTTCGTGACTGTTTTTTTCGTGATTATTTTTTTCGTGATTATAGACAGTGTTATCGGCGTTATTATTATCGGTCTTATCACTTTTAGTATCGATACCAAAATGTGCTAGCAGTCGACCTGAGGTGCGCGTATCTTCACAAGCAATAATAGCAACTTGCTTGAGCGTATCAATCGCACGCGCTGTCATATCGCTAAGATTACCAATTGGCGTAGCAACGATATATAGACAAGCCGGCATTGTGGTCGGGGTAGACATGAAAACCTCGGGTGAATGATGATTAAAAAAATAAAGATAGCATAGAAGTATTGAATAATTTGAGTCATGAACGATACGACTGTGCTGTTAGCAAATGATCAACACATCTTAATAACAGTAACTGCCGAGCTATAGATAGATGACTGTTATTAAGGCTAATACTGCTAGACGCTCAAAAGGGGTTAGTTTAGCATGTTGTGCTATTATAAATCTGAAATGTTAACTCAAGGAAGGAAGTACTATGGCTAAGCATAGTGCTGATAACAGTGGCAATAGTAGCGCCAATAGTCGCATCAACGACAGCGCCAATAGTAGTGATAAGAAAGGGCGTAATACAGGTAGCTGTCATCATTCACTGGCGCTAACGTCTCCCAAGCAGCGCCAAGGCAGCTATTTTGAGCAGTTGGCCTGTGAGTTTTTGCAAGCGCAAGGATTGACTCTTATCGCTCAAAATTGGAACCAGCCTAAAGTAGGGGAGTTGGACTTGATTATGTTGGAAACAGGAAAGACGTGGTCAACTTTAGTGTTTATTGAGGTGCGCCAACGCCGCCGCTCAAGCTTTGGTGATGCCGCGCTTAGTGTCACTGCCGCCAAACAACGCAAACTTATCAAAACGGCAAAATATTTTTTACAGCATCATCCTAAATACGTGAACCATGACTGTCGCTTCGATGTAGTTGCTTATGATATCAATACTTCCGTTAGTCCTATTAATAGCGATGAAAGTAAGCATGATGAGCGCCAAAACGTTTCTTATCAACCTGAGTGGTTAGCAGGCGCATTTATTGCTCGCGCATGGTAGTATTTTTGATAGATCTTTATTTATTATAAACAGGTTAGAAAAAGCACTTTATAAATTATAACGATAAGTTGTCGTTACCAAAAAGTCGTTACCAAAAATTTAACTTAACAATGATAACCAATAATCATCTTTTATGTTTTTATGAGGCAGATAATGATTCCTTTACATGCAATTATGACCGTTTTTAAAGCGCCGAGTCGCGCTATGTTTGGTGCTATCGTAATGGTGAGCATCGTCAGTACTGGCTGTACGACTAATTATCTGAATAACAGCACGAAAGGTACTTATGGTGTGCCAGTAACGGAGCGTACTATCCCGCAGCGACTGCTTGATCGTAGTATTGAGCATACTGCCAAGATTAATGCTTATAACTTGCAAGAGAGTCTACAAGCCAATAGCCGCATGAGTATCGATAGTTTTTATAGCGAAGTTTTACTCAGTGGTGAAGTACCTAGCGATGCCATAAAAACTCAAATTGAGCAAGTAGTCCGCTCTATGCCCGATGTGCGCCGAGTCTATAATGAGATGAATGTAGGCGTTGCTAGAGGTTACAGCTCAACCGTGCAGGATGGTTATATTACCTCAAAACTATTGGCCAAAGCTGTCACCAGTGATGGGATAAAATCTTCACAAATCAAAGTCGTTACCAACAATGGTATCGTCTATGTGATGGGTCGAATGACGCCGACTCAACAGAGTCATTTGATTGATATGGCTAATACGACTGCTGGTGTGACGGAATTAGTATTATTTACCACCTTAGTGAATGATAGAGGCGCGGCAATCAGTGATGCGGATATCATGTCTGAGAGCAACGCAACAGACTCTACCACTACTCAAGCAGCTGCGCCACTGCCAATCGTCAGAAATACTGCGTCGACGAACACTTCAAATAATACTGCAATACCTGTTGTAGAGAGTAGCCAACCTACACAGCAAGAGACAACAAGTCCTTATATTGAATTGTATCAAAATCCTTAATAGCCCTTTATGTGTGATATTCATAAATATTTTCCATTGATTCTGTGTAATCGACCACTCATTGGCAAGTTTCTACTTACATAGAACGATTTTTAGCCTATTTTATAATATTGATTTCCAACTATGAATGTAGAGGACACTCACAATAACCCTAAACAGTCATAACACTAAATGCACGGCAAACCCTAGACGTTCCAGTAAAATAACGACAGTATAAAAACGCAAAATCAGAATAATAAAGCAGCTAACGTATTGTCAGCTGTTGACTGGACACTAACAGGGATAACCGCTATGAAAGGTTCGCATTCGAGTAAAACTGCAGAGCAAAACACTGCTAACAACGATTCATCTAGTGACATAGCCGATACGCGTAGCACAAGCAAGCCACGTGTGCTAAAGCTTGCAGGAGCAAGCCTAATGGCATTAGGTGTCATGGCGTTAGGTGCTCAGCAAGCACAGGCATTTTCAGCGCTTGCAATAGTGAATGGTTTGACGTCAAGCGATGGTGTTGGGGTTAGCAAAAACATTTTATATGGTGATGAGCCTTCACAAGATTTGGATATGTATTATCCTAAGCCACTTGCAAAAGCGATGAAGAGTGAGCGAGCAATTACGGATACTTATCCTATGATTGTGTTCGTATATGGTGGATCTTGGGAGAGTGGCACTAAAGAGGAATATGCTTTTGTTGGACAAAGCCTTGCACAAGCTGGCTATATTACGGCAGTGATTAATTACCGAAAAGCCCCTGAGCATGTTTATCCTGATTTCGTAGAAGATACGGCAAAGGCTATTGCATGGAGCTTTGATAATGCGGCAAGCTTTCATGCCGATCCAAAGCGTATCGCGGTAGTTGGACACTCTGCCGGAGCTTTCAACGCTATCGCAGCGGTATCAGATGAGGATTTTTTAGCACCTTATGGCATTAAGCCTGATGATATCAAGGCAGTAGTAGGTATTGCTGGGCCTTATAGTTATGATTTCCGAAAGTTTGATAGCGCAAGTGCTTTTCCTGCTAATGCTACCCCAAATGAGGTGATGCCAGATAACCATATCAAAGGCGAGCAGCCACCTTATCTATTATTGACTGCTGAAAATGATAAACTGGTGTACGACACTAATACTATTAAGATGACCAAAGCGCTAAAAGATTATGGCGCAACTGTAGAGAATGGTGTGATTGAAGGCGCAAGCCATGCGACCAGTATCGGTGCGATGGCGCCACCATTACGTTGGTTGAATGATGTGCGCGCGCAAGTATTGACCTATTTGGCTAAAGAGCTGAAGTAAATAGTGGTAAGTATAAAACCAATATTTAGGCTTGTGAGTAGACAATACTGTAAGACAGTCAAACTCTTGTTATAATGTCGCCATTCTAAATACAAATACATTCTAATAGTTATAAACAGGACACTTTATGAGTATGAACGCCGACGATCTAATCGCATTTTTGCAGCAGCATTATCCAGACGCTTTTATTCAAGCCGCCAACCAAGGCAACAAGTTCGATGTGCGTGTGGTTGATGCCAGTTTTGAGGGCAAGCGTGCGGTACAGCGTCAACAAGCTATCTATGGATTGGTTAATGACAAAATTGCTAGTGGCGATATTCATGCGCTTAACATTCAAGCTCTGACCCCTGCTGAGTGGGAAGTTCAGTCAAAAGGCTAAATATTGTTTTCGTTTTCTTACTCATTTTTTCTACTTACAGTTAGGTTGTCACCCTTATGGATCAGTTTTTAATCACCGGTAGTAGTCGTATCGCAGGGGAAGTTACTATCTCTGGCGCCAAAAACGCTGCTTTACCTTTACTTGCGGCTATGATATTAGCCGAGACCCCAACGACATTGCACAACGTACCGTCATTACAAGATGTCCGTACCTTGATTAAATTGATCGGTGGCATGGGTATTTCTATTCAGAAGCAGGGCGATACAGTTACCTGCGACACTAAGAATATTGACAATTTTTATGCACCTTATGACTTAGTTAAAACCATGCGTGCCTCGATTTTAGTACTTGGGCCACTGCTGGCGCGTTTTGGTGAAGCAGAAGTATCACTACCGGGTGGCTGCGCGATAGGCTCACGTC
>JBBSUA010000110.1:0-6503 GCA_038235315.1 Pseudomonadales bacterium
ATTATGGCGCTACGTGCAAAAAATATCAGGCTAAATAAAGAAAACGATGCACTAAGAGCTAATTTCGATCAGATCAAAGATAAACCTACCGACCATTTATAGGAGAACTACTATGGCAAGAGCAATGACCAAAGAGCAACAGGCACTACACAATCAGGCGCTAAGCGCCACTAAGCGCTTGCAAGTGCAGATCGGCGCATCATCCGATGGTTTTTGGGGCGGTGGATCTCAGGCGGCATTTTCCGATCAAAAGGGTTTGTTTAGCTTTGATTGGAATAAGCTTAAGAATCACTTTGGCCCGTTTGAGCAGCAACAGGTTGACGGTTTCAATACCATTATTGACGCTATTAATGCTTATGACAGTGATGAGATCACACCCGCTTACGTGGCCTATATGCTAGCGACTACTTGGCATGAGACGGGTGTTTTTATCAAGCGTCTTGTCAATGGTAAAAAAAGAACGTTTATGGTTCACACCATGCAACCGGTTGAGGAAATGGGACGTGGGCGTGGCCGCAAATATGGTGGCCGCGTTGATATCGATGGTAGCCATTATTCAAACAGCTTGCCGATATATTTCGGCCGAGGATACGTCCAGTTGACCTGGCTTATTAACTATCTGCGCATGAAGCTTAAGCTTGGCATTGATTTTATAAACCATCCTGAGCTTGCATTGATGCCTAAAAACGCCGCGAATATTATGATCGTTGGTATGCTTGAAGGTGTGTTTACAGGCAAGTCACTGAAGAGCTTTATTCATTACGGTCTATATTTTGAGTTCATCGCTGCGCGCCGCATTATTAATGGCACTGATAAGGATGACATGATCGCCGAGTATGCCGTCAAATTCTTAGACTGCCTAGTAATTACCAGTCCGAAAACCACCATAAAAAAAGATAAGGAATTATCATGCAACAATTTACCGCAGTAAAGAAAGTAAAAGCCAAACCAATGACACGCCAAGAGTATAACGACTTGCGCGGCTGGAACTTGCCAGCAGATGAAGACGGTAGCGACGACGGTTATCTGACTGAAGATATGAACGGAGCATCCAACTTAGAAGGTTGGGATGGTTTTATCTCATGGACACCTAAAGAAATTTTTGATGACCAGTTTTATGAAGTTGATGAGCAGCGAGTATGCACCGCACCCCAAGACCCTGACCACGAATTGACTGAAGATGAAGTTGCAAGGCTGGCAAGTGGCGGTTCGCTATGTGATTGCGTTGAGGTCATCGACTGCGCTGAAGGTGAGCACCCTATCAAAGAAGGTGACTTGATCGACTTCGGTACAGCCTTACACCTAATGGAATTAGGCGAGCGCGTGCAACGTGCTGGCTGGAATGGCAAAGATATGTTTGTTTACATCGTGCCATCGGCAAGCTATCCAGCACAGCGTAACGCTAAAGGCGTGTTAGTGGGTGATTATCCAAATGATATGGTGCCATATAGCGCTTACATTGCCTTAAAAACAGCAAGTGATGAAGTTGTGCCTTGGACTATTAGCCAGTCAGACGCTCTAGCAAAAGACTGGACACTGCATGTAGGCTAGCTTTTACCAATTATAGTTATCCAAAGCCTTATCGTATGATAGGGCTTTTTTGTGTTTGGAACACTGGCAGCGCTTTGTGTTTTTTGTTTGTCATAATTAATCATCGAATAGTCACTTACTGGAATAATCACATGACAAAGCAAGAGCGCCTAAAACTACTCGCCGAATTAATGGCCGCATTAACCGAACTGCAAGCTATAACCAATAAGAAAATGATCCCACAAGCGGCGCAAAAACTAACCGCTGTGCTTATTAAGCTAGGATATGCTACCAATGCTGTAGACGCGCCAGCAAAACCCTTAACGATGACTACAGACGTAATCGAGGACGACTACAGTGATAATCCTAACGACGAGAACTACCGATATGCCGATACTGGTTATATAGCAGGTTCGCATAAAGAGCGGGCTAGTAGTCGCATCAAAGACTTAGCTAAAGAGGGACTAACGGTTAAAACCACTGATATTGACTGGGAGGAAATTGAGGCTGATGCCTTAATCGCTGAAGATGTGATCAAAAAGGCGAACATATTAGGCGAAATTGATTATCAGGCACTCAAAGATCAGGGCATGAAAGCCGGCACAGCCTACCTTATTCAAAAAGTAATTGCGTCAATATCTCCTGAACCGCACTGGGATATGATGCATTTTATTAAAAATAGCATATCAGGCCGCCGTTTAGCAGGTAGTAATAGCACAAGCTTGATAGCAGCAGTAGGTTACTTTGATACTATATCCGTCGCTGATAAAAAGGCGGTAGCACGTAAAGCTTATGTTAATGGTATTAATACGCTCAAATCTCGTCTTATTGAAAATGAAAATATAGTTAGTGTGCGTGATTTGACACAAGAGCTTAGCGCAATCGCTAGCGAGATGGGCGGGCATGATGTGAGTGCATTAGATGAAAGCGCTTATAATAAGGCGCTTGATAAAGTTAATGAGCAAAAAGATATTATTGAGACTCAATCACTTGAGTATGAAAATGAATATAAAAAGGTTGAGGCGCAAGCGATAGAGGATGCCGAAATAAGAGATAGTGGCATTAAGTTTGGCTTTGTTGAGTATGTTGATGGTTCATTTCAGATTAGCAATAGACGTGATAGCTACTACGCAAGACAGTCATCAATGCAAAAATGGATTGCTGCTCAGCACCCTAACATAGAGTTTAATCTAAGATATGCAAGAGAAGTCGCACCGATCGTATCTAATGAGGATATGAATAAATATAGAGAATGTGTGAAAGAACTTGAGCTTATTAACACTGCCAGCAAACTTGCTGCACTAAGCGATCCTTTATCAAGCTTGGCATGGGTGTCATTAGGCGAACGCTTTTGGAATATCGCTGAATTATCATCAGCCGCCTTCGTTAAGCACGGCAATTTAGCCATCAAGGGCAAGTATGACGATTGGGATCTAACTATCAAGCCTGATACAGCTAGCGATGACGCTGGCACGACTAAAAAGGGTAAGAAGAAATCCACATTTGAGCTTATTGTTGCTGACAATATTGAACGCATTGGTGGTGATCCCGTTACGATCAATTCTACAGAAGATTTAAAGGATGCTTTCGGCTTTCGTGATATTCAATCAGGCACATGGGTGCTAAAAGACAAGACTAGCGCTAAATTCCATGTTGCGAACGCCGCAGCAGCTATGATGGATCTATCTGATGTAGTAGGGATTGATCCTAAGTCATTGGCATTTGGTGGCAGGCTAGCCCTAGCTATAGGTGCGCGTGGATCAAGCGGTGCTATGGCGCATTACGAGCCAGTACAGCGCGTCATTAATATCACTAAGATGAAAGGTGGCGGCTCATTAGGTCATGAGTGGTTTCATGCGATTGATAATATATTAGGTGAGGTGCTAGGCGCAGATGGCGCTACGGGTTCAGGTAAGTTCCTGAGTAAAGAACCTATGATTATCATGGAAAAATCAAGCAAGTTATCGATAGCATTTGCGCGCTTGAATGAAGTAATGTTAATTGGCAATGTGAAGTCACCTGAGATATTTACCATTACACAAAACGATATTGATACGGCAACATTTAATATCAATGAGCGCGCCAGCAATAGCTTAGCCAAACTTATCTTTGAGTCAAAAGACGCCGTTGATGCGCTAGACATTATCGATAAGCGACTAGGATCATCAACAAGACCTAAGCGTCGAAAAAACCATACGCAGTGGCGCAAAGTTGCTGTAGCGTTTCATAATCAAGACAAGGTAGGCCAAGACGTAATACTGTCAACGGGATCTCCTACGTCACAGTATTATGCAGATGCTAAAAAGCTAGATGCGACACGATCTAAGCCCTATTGGTCAACCACGCATGAAATGGCAGCTCGCGCCTTTCAAGCTTTTTTAGAAGATAGTTTAAAAGATCAAGATCGTAAAAATGATTACCTAAGTTATGGCGCCAGTAATGATCTGTATAGCGGTGGTCATAAAGCCTACCCAAGCGGCGATGAGCGTAAAAGAATTAACATGGCTTTCAAAAATCTGTTTGAGGTGATTAAACACGAGAAAATATTTGAGAACACCAGTGCTAATCAAGCTATGATGGATGCTATTTTTGGTACGCCTAGTCTATTCTTTGACAATGAGCAATTAGAGCTTAATAAGCTCTTTGCAGGCGAGTATTAGTAAAGCTATTTTGGTTTATGACCGCCTATGTAGTAGTTATTTTCATCCGCTAAAATTTTCAGTTGTTATAATTTATCTAAATTAAGGATTCGGTAATTCCGAAGATTTGGCACTTATGTATAAGAGTCCACTTATCTGAGTTTTTACGTCTAATTTGATATGCTGCTTCATATTTTGATGTAAATGAAAAAGAAGCTGTAAAACAGAAAAAATCTTGATTTAATACCTCTTTAAGTAGTATCTTAAATTAAACCAACTTTTATTAATTAGATTTTTTATGCAGAAAACTATAGATTATGCTTTAGAAGCGAATAAAAGAGATGGTGAGCATATTCTCATGAGCCTAACTTATATTGGTAAAAATAGAGGTAAAAATAGAGGAATACTATTGACTCGTACTCTTGAGTATTGGCGAAAAACTAATGCAAAAATCGCCATAACCTCAGCGATTGCGATTAATGAAAATTATTTCATTCAAAATATTGAAGGCTCAAGACCTGTTATCAATAAAGTTTTGGCATTTTTAACTAATGAATATCCGCGACTCTCACTTCATATTATTGATGTTGAAGAAATAGAGATGCGTAGATGGGATGGTTTTTTAATCAAATATTTAACGTCAAGCGTTCAAGATGAAAAATATACACTGAAAAATTTCTCGGCAGGTGCTGATTTCAATCCTTATTTAATGACAAAAACTCAAATTACAGGCTTCATCGAGGATATCTTTGAAGAGAAAGAGCTCAGTAAGTCCCAAAGTGATGGTGTAGTTGAATAGTAACGGTTATTTGCCTTAATAGTTTTTATACAGATTTTCGATCACTTCGTCCTGCGTCATACCAGCCTCGTTAAATATAAACACTTCTATATCATTCATAGCAGCGCGTAGTCTCTTTTGACTGACTTGAATATACTGTAGTGTTACATCGTCAGACGCTTTTGACGTTCTATGATTCATTAGTCGTTTAATCACTGATATATTCAGGTTAAGAATATCGCCTATAGTCGAGAACGTCCGACGCAGATCGTGTGGCGTGATATGAATACCAGCCGCATTACCGATATTAATATACTGCTTCGATATATCAGTCAGATTGCCGTCGCATTCTTTCAATCTTGAAGGGAACAACCAAGGCTCATCTTGCTTGTACAAGTATCGATTATTGAACATAGCTACCATGACTTTACCCAACGGAACATGCAAAGTATCGCCATTCTTAGTTTCGGTTATCGTCATGGTGCCATGTTTCAAATCTATATAATCCCATCTTAGTGTATAACCTTCGCTGGCACGTATGCCGGTACATAAAAATAGCAGCATAATGTCACGCGCATTATTACTATGCGGCTGCATCGTATGGAAGTCCTCACTCTTAAAATCTAGCAGCACTTTGACATAGTTACCCATCGTATCTTCGCTGAGGTAGCGAGTGCGCGGCTTAATAGTGTTCCATAGTTTTTTGGCTGTTAGTATCTCGATAGGGCTTGGCTTAATAATCGGCACTTCTGCATTATCCAAAAAACTGAGACGCGAAAAATTCCATACGGCATTTAAAGCGCGAAAAGTGGCATTGGCTTGGGACGGGCTAAGCTTGGTGAGCTCCAAATGCTTTTCAGTGATATTGCTCTGCATGATTTCATTTAGTGATCGGCCCTGCCAGTCTGATAACTTGTCAATAATTTGACGATTGTAGGTGGCGATAGTCGCTGGCTTGAGTCCGGGCTTATGCGTAATGTAATACTCATACGCTTCGCCGAGTGTGGGAACAACCACGTCTTTCATATCGTTATTGAACGGGTCTCTACCTTGCATGAGATCAGATATTATTGACATGGCTTGTTCGCGTGCGTCTTGCAAGGTCATGACTGAGCAATCACCGATAGACTTACGGATCATTTTGCCGCCAATGCGCTTGCTAATCATATAGCTCTTATTTGTTTTATTGGTACGCACAGCAAAGCCGTTGACCAATTCATCTTGGTAGATATCCGCTTTGTCCGAGTATTCAAGACTGTCTATAAAGCGTTTAGTGAGCTTAATCCTTGCCATAGTGATTGCCTGTTCCGTTGATTTACTTGGTTATAATAGCCGATAAGCAATATTAGAAGAAGTGCCCACAAAGTGCCCATACGTGGGTATATTGCACGCTCTAACCTTCCAGCCAAAAATAGCAGACAATAAAAAACCCTTACAAGTCAATGACTGTAAGGGTTTGAATTTGGTGGGCCCAGTAGGACTTGAACCTACGACCAAAGGATTATGAGTCCTCTGCTCTAACCAACTGAGCTATGGGCCCTAACGGTAGACGCACA
>JBBSUA010000111.1:0-6430 GCA_038235315.1 Pseudomonadales bacterium
ACTCCTTGAGACCATAACCACCAATTGACTCGCCCTCGACCGTTTCATAGCTACCATTAAACACATTTTGAATACCACGTGCATTGTTCGCATAGCTCAAATGAGTCAAATCACTAAAGCAATCATGCTCATCTTCAGTTGAACCTGTCACAAACGCCACTTGCATACGTTGAGAGGCCAACTCACCCAATGCTAAGCTGCCCATTTGATACATAATCTGGCGTAAGCTATTTTTATCTTTGCGTGCCATGATATCGCTACGTAACGTATTTTCGCTTTCAGGTTGCCATTCCGCTTCCATTGCAGTCAAATCATTAACCAATAACTGAGTAGCCGCTTTTAGATATTGACCACGACGCATACAAATATTGGCGTCTTTATTAGTAGTTTCACCGCTAGTACACTGACCGTCAGTCGTTACATAATCGCTGACTGGACGCATGCCAGCACCTTCACCAACCCCATTAATATCCTGACCCCATAATAAAAACTCAATGGCATGATAACCAGTCGTCACGTTGGCCTCACTACCACCAATCTCATTCATATCTATCAATAATTCAGGGGTAATAGTACTGGTATCTTGTTTAAGGCTACCAACAGCAATACTCTCGCTGTTAATGATATTGTCTTTACTATTGTACTCGCCTTCATAGTCATCACTGACGTAATCAATTAATGCCTCATCTAGCGGCCATGCATTTACCTGACCTTCCCAACCATCAATATTTGCAATGGCACGTTTGTCATTCGCAGTCACAAATCCTTCATCAAAACGAAATACTTCAGTTTGTGAATAAGGTAGACGTGCTGCTTTATAAGCCGCTTTTGCCGCGTCAAGGTTTGCTTGAGTTGGTGTGTCTACATAAGTAGTAATAGCCGTTTGTAGTATTTTGGCCGTGTCTAATGAATCTTTATAAGCAGCATGCGCTATATCAGAATAACTAAGAAGCAAACGATCAGTATTGGCCTGCTCAGCAGCTGAGACTTTGGTTGTGCTCTCTGTCGTCGTTTGTACTTCGGTTTGCGTATCCGTTACTACCGTGTCATCAGTTTTTTTAGTACAGCCTGATACCATTAAGATACCTGCCAATGCAGTAGCTAATGTGGTCGTTACAATCTTACGGCTCATCACTGTGTTAGTAGTCATACACGTCCTCAATGGAATTTATCAAATAAAAAATAGAGTTTAGACCGTTAGATCTCAATTAAACTTTGAGAATTATAATGCTATTGATAACTATTATCAAATATAATTTAACAATGACCATTAACGAATTAATGTTCAGGCACAAAAAAAGCCAGCTTATCGCTGACTTTTTAGAAGTTAAAAATTTTGTGTTACATGGCTATTATTAATTAGCGTACGCTGTTTGGCGCATTGATAACCAGTTCAACACGACGGTTCTGTTGACGACCATAATCAGTATTATTATCAGCAACTGGACGTGATTCACCATAAGCAACAACATTGATACGGCTAGAAGGAATACCACGAGCGCTCAAATAGTTAGCAACGGCATAAGCACGATCACGTGACAAGCCTTGGTTATAAGAAGCTGAGCCCTGACTGTCAGTATGGCCTGCAATAGTTACTGTATTCTGATTATATTCATTCATCGTTGATGCTAATTTATCAAGCGTTGGTTTAAACGACGAGTTTAAAGTAGCATTATCGAATGAGAAGGTAATGTTACCTGGCATAACCAAGTCAATATTACCATTAGCGTTTGGAGTAACGGTTACTCCAGTACCTGCCATTTGCTGCTCAAGCTGCTTAGCTTGACGTTCCATATAGTAACCAACGCCTGCACCAAGTACTGCACCGATTGCTGCATCACGACCCGTTTTGTCACCACCAGTGGCCTTTGAGATAGCAGCGCCACCTGCCGCGCCTGCTAAAGTACCAAGTGCTGTTTTATTCAAGCGTTGTTGTCCAGTAGCTGGGTCAGTAGTACAACCACTAAGTGCTAGACCTGATGCTACTGCTACTATCAATAATTGATTACGCATAATATTTTCCTCTCAAGTTGAATTTGTTAGCTCTACGCTATTAATATATTTTTTTAATTCAAGATCACACTATTTATATGCATAAGGTGATTAAACTTAGTGTACCGTCTGATCTCATACATTAAATAGCTTATTAGGTGTTTTTCACACTCATCTTTATTATGGCAATACTCATCTATTTATGTGTAATATTTTGTCATACCTCTGTATGATTAGTGCGTGGTATATTGCATACATTATTAACCGTAGAATTGAATGAGAATAATTCTAGCGTTAAAAACTCCACGAGCTTTTACGCTCATAACTGTAAATAAGCACTGTTAAAAATACTGAGGCATAAAAGGAACTTATTATGCGATTGACTTCTACTATTCAGAAACTACATAAACGTGCCCCTAGGCTTGGTAAAGCGGTTTCGCTTGCTACTGCTACTGGTGTTATCACTGTCAACAGTATTGCTGCCGGTATTCCCATATGGTTTATGGGCGCTACTAAAGTAATTACAGGCTCGCAAATTGCTGATGATACCGTGATTGGCGTTACCAATCGCTGGATCAATAGCAACAATGCATTGATTGATAATATTTTGCCACGCAAAGACTGGCGTATAAGCCTTCCTGATGATGTGCATACTGATGGTAAATATCTGCTCATTAGTAATCATCAATCATGGGTAGATACTAGCATCGTACAATACATTAGTGAAAAACGCTTACCGCTCACTCGATTTTTTACTAAATTTGAGCTTATTTATATCCCTGTAATCGGGCAAGCGTTTTATTTTTTAGACTTTCCGATGATGCGTCGCCATTCCAAAGAGGCAGTTGCCAAAAACCCAGCTCTGCAAGGCAAGGATATAGAGGAAGCCAAACGTGCGTGCGCTCTACTCAAGAATAAGCCTTTTACCTTGCTTAACTATTTAGAAGGTACACGTTTCACCAAAGAAAAGCATGATAAGCAGCAGTCACCATATCAGCATCTACTTAAGCCTCGCGCTGGTGGTCTGGCGCTTGCTATCAATGCACTCGGTGAAAATATTGATGGTATATTAGATATGACCATTGTCTATCCTGATGGTATACCAACTTATGGTGACTTATGGAAAGGCAATATCAAACGCTTGGGCGTCGATGTACGCTATATTCATATGCCTGATGCTTTATTTGCTAGCGTTCAAAATGGCAGTTACGAAGATAATGAAGACATCAAAGCCCAATTGTATGATTGGATTGATCAAGCATGGCAGCAAAAAAACAAGCGTATTGACGAGATGCTTGCTGAATTCGATACGGAATTAACAACCTAAAGAATCTAAGCTGTATTTTGTATTCATAGCCTTGTCATGCTATTAATAACTAATAGCATGACTAATAGTGATTAGTTATGTTGCTATCACCGTATCAAATATTGCCACTTACTAAGATAAGGTACAATTGTGTCTGCTTCTACTACGGCTAATTCCTCCGCAAATGTAAAGCCACTGCCCAATCAACTAAAAAATTCAGTATCAGAACCTAACACGCCAAAGCGTCCTGCACCCAATCGTCTAAAGCTCTCTTACGACCTTATGATGCTAGTTGCTATTAGTATTGATCTATTTGTCATCAGTGTAGATGCCATTTTGATGAGTGACTTCATCAATAATGTAGCACATTGGCTGACACTCAGTGATGCGTTGAGCTGGTATCAAAATACCTTACATAATCCGTTGCGTATTGTTGGTGGATTTTTTACCCTGTTCTTAATTCTAGAATTACTAGCACGTTGGGGGTTTGCCATAAAAGCGCAAATCTATTATCGCTGGTTCTTTTTCCCCTTTGTTCATTGGTATGAAGTGCTTGGTTGCTTCCCGCAGTTACGTGCACTGCGCTTATTCCGCGCAGTAGTGATTGGTCGCAGGCTACATCAGCTCGGTTATCAAGTTCTACCCCAGCTATGGATTAAACGTATTAAATTTTATATTGATCTACTGTTAGAGGAGCTGTCTGATCGCGTTATCCTAACGACTATTAGTAACTATCGGCAACAGCTGACTGATCCTGAAATGCAAAAATCATTGATCGAGTCAATTATTGAGCGCAATCGTGGCGATATTGAAGTGGTGTTATTGGCCGTGCTGCGCAAAGAGTTAGTACCGCAGTTGCAAAAGTTATCTGGTAAATCAGAAGGTGCCACCTTAATAGCGAGCGAAGTTGGAAATGCTATTCAAGATGGCTTAGCCAATACGCCTGAATTGCGTCGATATCTGCGCTTAATTCCGATTGCTGGTAGCCTTATCGAATCTCAATTACAACATATTGGTCAAAGCGTTGGTGAAAACGTGGTGTATTCATTAAATGATCGCCTTCTAGATCCTAAGCTACTTGACACCTTGATGGTTGCTGTCGCACACGGTATCGCCCAAATCGATACTAATAACACGGCGCTTGAGCATCTTATTGCCAATATTATCACTGACAGTCTGACAGAGTTTGAAGCGCAAATAAAAGTTCAACAATGGAAACATCATGATATGCTCAATTTGTAGCAGGCTTAGCACATCGTTTTTGTTCATCGATATTTAACACTGTTTTATGTCACTAAGGGCTTGTTAATTATCTGCTCCCCTTAGTACACTATGTACTGATCAATTGACTATTTAATTATTTTTTTAGAATAATAACTGCGCCGTGATTACAGCGATATAAGTATCTTTTAAGGATGAAGTATTATGATTTCGGATACGGACAACCTAGCGACACCTGCGATGACATTTTATGGGAAGATGCTGACATTTTCTCGTCTACAAATAAGCACTGATGATTTATCAGCGGTTGATGCGCAGTTAGCTAGTATGTTCAATAACAAAACCAGCAACATTCCAGTCATTGTTGATAGTGATGTTGAGCAAGACCTCGTTGCTTTAGTGGAATTATTATGGTCATGGGGCTTGCAGCCTATTGGCGTAATTAAAGGGCTACTTGAAACTCAAGCACGCGCGCAAAGACTTGCCATATTTCCAGCCGATGGCAAACGCATTGAACGTATTTTACCGAGTAAAAAGACAGCGATACAACTCAATCAAACGACTATCAACCCAGAAGTTGAAACAGTAGCTGTGCCAGATCAAACCGAACCTGCTCACGCCGAACCTGTTAATGATACTACTGAGACTCAAACCATTAAAATTGAAGATGATGCCCGCATGTCATCTGAGATATTCCTTGTCGATGAACACATTACTAGTCTGATTTATGATCAAATGCTGCGTTCCGGACAAAGCCTTAACCATGTTGGTGGTGATCTCATATTGACCAACAGTGTCAATAGCGGTGCCGAAGCCATTACGGATAACAGCCTACATGTGTATGGTCGCGCTCAAGTACGTTTAGTAGCAGGCGCAACTGGAGATAAAGATGCCCGTATTTTTTGTCAAGTTTTTAACCCATCATTAGTATCGGTCGCTGGGACTTATTGCCTACGTGACAACTTACCTCAAGACATTATCGACAAGCCTGTACAAGTACGCTTTGTAGAAGGCGAAGGTTTGGTATTTAAAGTTATGGATAATGCATAAGCTTTTAGATTGTTATATGCCTGCAACATTGGCTAACACCAACTTAATAATTAGATAAGTTAATTTAACAAAATTGCGCTACTATGATTCTCTAGATAAGTCACTATCTATATGATTGATTTATATTTATAAGGCATAGTTGTCAAACAGTGCTTGTTTCGATAAAGCTAAATGATATCTTGAAAGCATAACAGTAGGCGCGCTATAAGTTTTTGTTTATTTATGCTAGGCTTACGCTCGCAGATAATAGAGGTCTGATAAACGCTGATTTTGTTTTTTGATCATCGATTAATGCTATTTGGCAGTGTTTTAATGCTGCTGATTTTGACCTTATTACAAATACCATTAGTAAAATATATTTACACGTTTGTTAGACTATTTTTATCTACTAAATATCCCATTGATTCATAGGAGTGTGCCATTGTGGCGAAGATCGTAGTAATCACTTCAGGTAAAGGCGGCGTGGGTAAAACCACGACTAGCGCGTCTTTTGCTGCAGGCTTAGCGTTACGTGGCTATAAAACAGTTGTTATCGATTTCGATGTTGGTCTTCGTAATTTGGATTTAATTATGGGCTGCGAAAATCGTATTGTCTATGACTTCGTTGATGTGATTACTGGCAGTGCCCGTTTATCACAAGCGTTGGTTAAAGATAAGCGATTAGAGAACCTATATATTCTACCGGCCAGTCAAACTCGCGATAAAGATGCTTTGACTGACGAAGGTGTGGCTGAGGTCATGGCTGAACTGTCTAAACAGTTTGACTATATTATTTGCGATTCACCAGCAGGTATTGAGCGCGGTGCGCAACTGGCCATGTACCATGCTGACGAAGCTATTATTGTCACAAACCCAGAGATC
>JBBSUA010000112.1:0-6411 GCA_038235315.1 Pseudomonadales bacterium
CATTGGCGATACATCTGACATTAACGGTACACCACGGCATCCGCTTCACGAGTGATCATGTTACCAATTTTCCAAGCGTGTTCGCCTGCGTCGTTTAAGACTTTAATCGCTTGATCAGCATGCTCTTTTGGCACAACCACGACAAAGCCAACACCGCAGTTAAAGGTACGATACATCTCGCTTTGCTCGATATTACCTTGAGTTTGTAGCCAAGTGAACAGCTCAGAGAACTGCCAGCTGTCGGTATCGATGCTAGCGGCTAGGTTATCTGGTAATACACGTGGCAGATTATCAGTCAGACCACCGCCAGTAATATGAGACATGGCATGAAGCGCTTGATTACCAAGCGTATCCTGTAGCGCCTTGATCGCTTTGACATAAATACGGGTCGGAGCCATAAGCGCGTCTTGAATAGGCTGACCATCTAGCTGCTCATTGCTAGTCACGACATCTATACCGCTAACTTCTATGACTTTGCGCACCAGTGAATAACCGTTTGAATGCGCGCCGCTCGAAGCTATCGCAATCAGTACATCACCTTCTGCGACATTGTCACCAGTGATTACTTCCGCTTCTTCAACAACGCCAACACAAAATCCTGCTAAGTCATAATCGTCGTCTTGATACATACCAGGCATCTCAGCGGTTTCACCACCAATAAGCGCACAGTTAGCGAGCTTACAACCCTCACCAATACCAGTCACTACAGTCGCTGCAACATCAACATCGAGTTTGCCTGTTGCATAATAATCTAAAAAGAATAGCGGCTCAGCGCCACAAACTAATAAATCATTAACGCACATGGCAACTAAGTCTATGCCAATTGTATCGTGACGATGGAGCTGTAATGCTAATTTAAGTTTAGTGCCTACGCCATCCGTACCAGAAACAAGCAGTGGTGAGGTGTAGCCAGTGGGAATCCGACAAAGCGCACCAAAACCGCCAAGTCCTCCGACAACTTCAGGTCGAGCAGTGGCTTTTGCCACCGACTTGATACGCTGAACCAACGCATCGCCTGCATCGATATCAACACCGGCATCTTTGTAACTTAAAGAAGGCTTGTCACTCATGGTCATCTCACAATTGGGGTAAATAATAGGGGTGAACAGGGTAAAATTTGATAATAGTGCGCGCATTATACCCAAAAACAGGGCGTACTCGCAAAGCAACTTGCCAATATTCGATCAAGATTGGGTATAAGAAGTAAATAAATGGATAAGAAACAAAAAATGACTGCTTTTTTTATGTACTCTGCGATAATAAAGCACTTAGAATTGGCATACGTAACCGTAACGCGCTGGTTGTCTTACAGCAATAAAACGCTCATTACCATTTTTGAGTCACCAATATCAGCTTAATCGTAGGACTATCATTAATGATTAACCAAACCATCGATCCTTTTTTTCGGCGCTTATTTATTGTCGTTGCTATTGTCATAACATTGATTTTACTAAATTCAATGATTTCAGTCATTGTGCCGTTTGTCTTTGCGTTTGTGTTGGCTTACCTATTTAATCCTTTAGTAAAAAAATTATCAAAGTACGTCAGACGTTGGATAGCCATTATTATTGTCTATACCACGATTACTTTTAGTATGGCCTTATTGTTATGGTGGCTGATACCTACGCTATGGTATCAATTACAAGCGGCTTGGGATTATTTACCCAAAGCCTTGAGCTGGTATAACGAGGTTGCGAGCCCATGGGTTGCCGATAACACTCGCATTCGTCTACCCGTGTTAGAGATTAATGGTTTGTCCGAGACTTTGGTTCAATACATGCAGACGCATTACAAATTCTCTGATGCCAGTAATTGGATGAGTCAACTGTTGGCCTCAAGCATGAACTTTGTCAACAGCGCCGGCTTGATTGTATTGGTTCCTATTCTAACCTTTTACTTTTTATTCAATTGGGATAAGCGCCTGCTCAGTTGGAAGATGGCTATTCCCGCCGCTTATAGTAAAAAAGTCATTACTATCACTCAAGAGTGTGATCGTGCGCTTATGGAGTTTGTAAAAGGGCAGCTACTGGTAATGGTATTATTAGGAGTGATTTACGCGGTGCAATTACAACTGATTGGTCTTGAGCTTGGGCTTATTATCGGTATGGGTGCAGGTATTGCAAGCTTTGTACCTTATCTAGGCTTTGGTCTTGGCTTTATCGCCTCAATCATCGCTGGGCTATTTCAATTCGGCTTGGACTGGTTTCACTTATCATTAATTGCAGGAGCGTTTTTGGTTGGGCAAGCTGCTGAAGGTTATGTACTACAGCCATTATTACTTGGCGATAAGATTGGGCTTTCACCATTATGGGTCATCTTTGCAGTATTAGCAGGCGCTAGTCTCCTAGGCTTTGTAGGTATGTTGATTGCACTACCCGTATCAGCAGTACTCAACGTGTTGTTCCGCCACTTGTACGCCTATTATCGAACCACTGACTTTTATAAAGGTCGCAAGCAACTAGAGTTATTTGAGAAAAAGTAAAGATTGTGTAGATAAAATAGAGTTGGCTACAGTATATAAATAATAGTGGCACAGATCGTCAAAACCATGCTTTAAAAAGACTTAAAGTGTAAAAGACTTGTCAGTCATTTTGCAAGTATGGTATATATAGACGCAGTATTCATGTTAACCCATTCCTATTTAATCTTTTATCTATTGCAAGACACCCACGCGAATTGAGTTGATGATTCATGGCAGAAGCACAGCTAAGTCTCAATCTGGATATTAAGCACGATGCGAGTCTTAGTGACTTCGCAGGTCCCGGTTGGATGTCAATTATTGATGCAGTGCGACAATTACATGTCGGCCTGATCGGTCAGCTGTATCTATTCGGTAGCCCTGCTACGGGCAAATCGCACTTGTTATCTGCTATCTGTGAATCCTTTATCGAAATGGATAAGTCAGCGATTTGTTTGTCTCTTAATGAGCTTATTCATACTGATGTCAATGTGTTGTCCTCGCTAGAGAACTTCGATCTTATCGCTATTGATGATCTGGAAATACTAGAACACAGTCATCAATGGCAAGAAGCGTTATTTCATTTGATTAATCGTAGCCGTGAAGGTCAGCGGCAGCTCCTATTTGCAGCCAATAAGCCTGCTACCGAATTGCCCTTTCAATTGACTGACTTACTGACTCGATTGGCACAAGCACCTACTTTCAAAGTACCTAATGGTTATGATTTAGCAGATCGCCAAGCGTTATTGCAGTCTATTTTACGTCGTCGTGGTTGGCAATTTGATGAACGCATCATTGATTATCTGCTTACCGAAGGGCCGCACCGTATCGGTCCAATGATGGAGGTGCTAAATTATATTCAGCCCATGTTCTCTAATATGGGACGCAGCAATATCTCTAAAGCGGTAATCACCGATGCGCTACGTACTATTGATGAGCAGACTTTATCTGCTGAGCTTGCTGATATATCACAAGAGACGCAAGGGGATAACGATGCAGCAAGTCAAGACCAGCATACGATGCCATTAGATTTTTAGGACATCAAAATTTTAACATTCAACACACCTTAACCTTAAAAACTAAATTTTCTTACTATTGATAGGATAACTTATGACCCTTAACGCCTCTTTATTAAAAAAATTGACCATCAGCACGCTATTAATTGGTGCAGGCTCAGTATCTATGCTGTCGCATGCAGCAGTCACATTATTAGTAGATGACAATATCAAGGTCACTGCTATCAATGGTCAAGAACTTAAACAAAGCATTTTTCAGCCATTAACTAAAACATTTACGTTGCAGCCTGGTACGCATGTCATTACTGCTAAATACGATCGTTTGTATAACTTGCCTCGTGATGAGCATGACTATCTGCGTTCAGGCAATATCAGTGTTTCGGCAGCATTGGCAGACAACCAAACTTATCGTTTGACTATGCCGAACCAGCCAGAGGACTACGAAGCTGCTAAAGATTTTGCTGAGCGCCCGACGCTTGCGGTGCAACAAAACAATACTGTGATTGCACGTCAGCAAAGTATGGGTGGCAATGATAGTAGTATATTCTCAGGACTGGGTAAGGCGCTTGGTGGCGTGTTCGGCGGCGGTGGCGACGCTCAATTACAGAATCAACAGGCCATTGCTGCTCTAGGTCAGCCAGCAGGAGTGGCTCAAGGTAATGTCAATATGGGCGCAGTGTCCTCTACGACTTATAGTATTGCACCTGTTAGCCCATCTGCTAGTACACTTGATCAATTCATGCAGTTATGGCTACAAGCAACACCAGCTGAGCGTGAAAAAATGCGTCAATGGTCTGAGAAGTAATAGGTCTCATTAGTTGCAAAATTAAGAATAAAAAAAGCACCTAAATTTTAGGTGCTTTTTCTTGGGTTTTCAGTATTATTTAAGCGACAACATATTGAGTTTTATATTAACCTAAAAAAGCATTATACATCCACACTAGCTTCTCTTGCTCTTGTACATAAGCATCTACTAAATCAGCTGAACCTTGGTCTTCAGCCTCTGCTGCTAAAGCTGACACTTGACGTTGCTCTTCGATAAGTGCTTGCAGTCCAGTGACTACCCCTTTAACACACGTATTACCATCTTTAATATTCTTATCTTCAGCAATACTCGTATGCTGAGCAAAGTCACTGTAGGCGTGGAATGGTGTTCCACCTAGCGTCAAAATACGTTCGGCAATCTCATCAATTTGTATTTGTAGCGCAGTGTATAGCTCTTCAAATTTTGGGTGTAGTGAGAAAAAATGCTCACCTTTGACATTCCAATGATAGCCACGCACATTGATATAAAACATATGATAGCTAGACAGTAAACCATTAAGTTTAGTAATCACATCGCTCATCTCAGATTTCTCTAAACCGATTTGATTGGTACTGTCATTATTAGCTGTACTATTATTAGCGTTACTCATAATATTATCCTTATCGTATAAATATAAAAAGTAGGGTAGAACCTGCTTGGTCTCTTATGTGATCTATTATAACAAAAGAATAGGTATATGTTTAATTAAACAAATTAAAATCCATGTTATGTTTTATAAAACTAATGCTATTTTTAGTTTATTTAATAATATTAACTGGGTAGCTGTACGTTTTCAGTTTGTAATCCTTTCACCGGAACCACTTCTTCTAAATGCTGACGCACGGTATCAATAGGGAATTTCTGAGCTTTTAAGCGTTTTGGTACGATTTGGCTACCTTGTTGACCTTTCATCTCAAACATCATAAAAATATAGTCATCAGTTTCATCCCAGCTTTTAATGGCGCTCCAAGGAATGATGGCTTGTTGTGTGCTAGCCGCACGCATCTGCATACCACGCATCTGATTATTCATCATATCAGGCTGATTGGCAGGCACTGACATAACTAAACCATGCTTTTGTACGCCTAATTTCATTTGGCGCATTTCATCAGGCATCTCTTGTTCAGACACTTGTTTGTCGAACTGTTTTTTGACATACCACTTAAAGCCCAAGGTGCGTACTAGCACATAAACCACCACAGCAACTAGCATCACCCAAAAAATAATCGTTGAGTAACCGGTCACAAAGATCAGTCCAGCTATCGCCAATACGACGACTACCGCCATAATGACCCATTCTTTAGTTTTAATACTGGATAGACCAAACGAGGGGCTAGCACTAGCGAAAAGCTCGTACTGTGCTTGGTGAAATTCTGCCTCAGTCAAATTCAAGGCGATAGGTTGAAGCGTGTAGGGGTACAGGGCCATAAAAATTCTCAAATGCTCAAATAAAATAAGAGTTAGACCTAAGCCATTACGCGCGACTTAGTTGAAGTGGATTACAGTATGCGCTTATCTTACCGAAAAGTGCCTCTAAATGAAACATATAAGCAAGTCTGAAACACATAAGCGTACTAACAACTATGTATTGTGCATATTGCGACCAATATGCAAGGGCATTGTTGTCTAGCACTAGAGGACAAACTATCGAACGCAGACGTGAAAACATAGTCAAATCGACGTGGTCTTGGTATCATAGCAACTATTTTATATCCCTCTCTTTTACTTTGACTCATTTCTAGCGCTACAGGCAACTATTATGATTGATCCAAAACGCTTACGCGGCGACTTACATAATTTACAGCAGCAATTAGCCACCCGTGGGTATGAGCTCGATATGGACTTTTGGCAAACAGTTGAGACTGAGCGTAAATCACTGCAAGTACAGACTGAGGACTTGCAGTCACGTCGTAATGCGGGCGCTAAGCAAGTTGGCGCGCTAAAGAAATCTGGCGAAGATGCCAGTGCATTATTGGCTGAGATGCAAAGTGTCAGCGGTGAGATTAAAGAAGCTGAAGATAACTTACGTAATCTACAAGAGCGTATCGCCCAAGCAGCATTACAGATCCCTAATTTGCCAGCGATAGATGTGCCTGTTGGCGCTACAGAAGAGGATAATGTCGAAGTACGTC
>JBBSUA010000113.1:0-6408 GCA_038235315.1 Pseudomonadales bacterium
AAATACGAAGAGTACAATCAATGCACAGCCGATTGCCATCAACCCAAAGCCGCGACGCAACCATTGATCAATGGACATCTGTGATGAGGTTGTCATGCGGATTAATCTACTACTGGCACAAAGAACTGCGCTAGGGTTAGGTCTTTACTTTCGGCAGACTGTGCAAAATCAATTAAAGACTGAGCTGTGGGTGTTGGCTGACCTTTCGTCACTAGATTCAAAGGTCGTGACAAGGGAAAACTGCCATTCTTAACATTGTCAAGACTGGCCTCAATACCCGAAATAGGCAGTAAGCGAATCGGAGTATTATTAGTGACCTCAAATTCAGCCGTGCCAATCGATACGTAACCAATGGCCGTTGGATTGGCCGCAACCGTTTTGATACCTTGTTGATTGTCACCAATCACCACATCTGCCTGAATATCGCGGTTTTCAAGATTGAAATAATGGGTAAATAACTCTAATGTGGAGCGCCCTTCGGCTTTATTGACCACCTGTATAAGTTTGTCTTCACCGTCAACTTGCTTCCAATTAGTAATTTTACCGGTATAGATGTCTTTGATTTGTTGATCAGTTAGACTTTTTATAGGATTGTCGCGATGAATAATCATGCTAATCCCGTCCAATGCGATGGTATGCGCCGTTAAATCAGCTTCATCAGGTTTTAACGCTCGTGACACCATACCGATCTGAGCAACGCCGGAGCGTGCATCAGTAACACCTCGGGTGGAACCCCCTGTTTGCACATCAATCCGAATGTCTGGATGCGTCTGCTCATACTTTTTTGCAATCTCTGCCATGAGAGGGGCGACGGTACTAGAGCCAGTGATAGTCAGTTGCTCTTGTGTGGTGCTGTCTGGCTGACTGCTGCATGACGCTAGTGCCAATGCCCCTAGCATACTACTTAACATTAAGACACGTCGGCAACGCATGATTGTCGGATGTATGCTATTAGGAATATTCATAATGGATCGGATCTCAGTATTAGTATTTGCATTAAAATCACTGTTTGGTTAAGGCTGTGATAGCCGAAATACAGATAATATATTTTAGGTTGTGAAGATACAAATAGAGATAAATGGTATCGACTACTCTATATTCAGTCTAAAGCATAAAAATATAAAAAGCGATACAAAGACTATAGACATTAATCCATTAGTAATTATGAAGTTACCCATCAAAGTTACCATTCTCAATAGGGTAGAAGATAAGTCTGATGATGTTACGAGGCCTCGGTCTTAGAGATATTGCCATCACTGTCTGTCCGTTTTTTATGCTAAATTACGGGCTACTATAAAGATAATGAACAGATTCTATCGATGCCAACTTCCAAGCCTTCTGCGGCAAAAGTAACCTCCGCTCAACCAATAATACTAGCGCCATCATGGTTTACGCGCCCAACTTGTGTAGTCGCTGCGGATTTAGTAGGGAAAGTATTATGTCGACAGTTGATTGATAGCGACGGTAGCGTCAAAGTCCTACGCATGCGCATCTCCGAAACCGAAGCTTATATAGGCGATGCTGATGGCTCAGTACAGGCACATGTCGCAAAGGGAAAAGAAAAATCTGAGATCATGTATCGCGCGGGTGGGGTGTTTTATGTCTATCTGACTTATGGGGTTCACCATATGCTTAATTTGATCAGCGGAACAGTCGAGTCTCCCGAATCGGTACTGATAAGAGCTGGGTTTTTGACAGATAGTAGCGATCGATTGGTTGATGAGCAGCAGCTCAGCGCTGACAAACAGCTCACTCATATCAAGCAGTTTGCAGGCCCCGGTAAGTTGACTAAGCGTTTACAAATCGACTGTGACTTATATGCTAAATCGATCAGCCCTGAATCAGGTGTCTGGGTAGAGGATGATGGTTGTAAGCCTTCAGTATCGTTGCGTCCACGAATAGGCATTGATTACGCAGGTGAGGCGAAAGACTGGTTATTGCGCTATATATGGACCGATCATCCTTCGTTGTCAAAGAAGTAATGCCAAACCCGAAAAATACGATTAGCCGTGTCAAACTCGTTTAGTCTACATGGTACTTGCACTCGTTTTCGGTGTTACTCTAGTTTTTGTGAATGATATAACACCGTAAACAAAGGGCTCTTCAAACGGATTCATTTAACACTATCTACTCAAAGGTTGTGATATGTATAAGCTAACGGTGTTTATCCCTGAAAGTGCTTTAGATGAGGTTAAAACAGCGCTATTTGCTGCAGGTGCTGGCACGATTGGCAACTACGAACAGTGCTGCTGGCAAGTTCAAGGTATTGGGCAGTTTATGCCACTGGCAGGTAGTAAGCCACATATTGGCACGCAGGATAGTTTGGAGATAGTTAGTGAATGGCGAGTTGAGATGGTCGTTAATGATGCAGCTATCAATAAAGTCATTGCCGCATTAAAACAGGCGCATCCTTATGAAACGCCAGCTTATGATGTGATAAAGGTACTCGATTTTTAGCCCATTTAGTTGCTTTCGTTCAGATTGAGGACACGACTCTACTTTATGGGCAACTGACTATAAAAAAAGGTCAAATAATACCAAAGATGGCTTATTTGACCTGAGGCACCAAGATGGTCATGATGCCAAAATTTAGCTTATTATCGATTTTTGTATTGGTTATCGTGTTTATATTTTCCTTTATGCTTACCTTTGTTTTTATGTTTATCTTTATTTTTGTTATTGTGATCTTTATCATTTTGGTACTTATCGTCTTTCCAATCATTAGACCAGTCTCTCTTATTTGAGCTGATAAGTCTTAGGTTAGGATAAGTGTATTTAAATTCATAAGCTTGGTTGTTCTTTTTAGCATAAGCGGTAATGGCTCGATCACCACGATAGCTGTCAGATCTGATGTCCATGACCTGATAGCCCTTGCGACGTAGGTCTTGACGCAGCTGTTGGCTTACGCGATTAAAACTATCATTTCGATTATCATCACCACGATATATGGGCTGATTGTCATAGCCTGGACCGACAACGCTACAACCAACAGTCGTGCCTAGTAACGTAACCACAAGACCGGCGGATAGGGCAGTCTTTAGTGAGAAAGAGGGTAAAATTTTCACAATGAAATCTCCAATAACAGATACTAAATTAATAATGATAGCGTTGTCTTTGATCTCTAAAAGCACAAACAGGATTATAAAGGGCTAAATATGAGAGTAAATTCAAAAACTTATATTATATGTGTACCTCATTAGCTGCCACTATGCACATTAGAAATATTTACTTACATTATCTATAGTAAAGTAAAAAACTTGAGGGTAGATGTCAATTACGTTAATAAGTTGTAATCAATTCAGACACTTGCGTAAGGATTCAACGCTCTGAGTAAGTAAGGTATTGCTAAGCATTGGTTTTAGCGCTAACTCTTTAAAATTTTTCATTGACTAGATATATAGCGTTCAAATTCATTGTGCCACTACACATAGTTAATGAGACGCTTATTTATACTAAAAAGCGCTTATTATTATTTTCTTGTAAGCATATGCTTACACGCAATGACGTTAATACGACTTAACAATAGGGTAACAATTTGACATTATAGACACACGGCATAAGGGTATGTGACTCAAGGATTGAGTTAACCGTATTAAGGATAATAATTGAGCTGTTAACGTCAGGATGACAATAGCTGCTGAAGTAAGGAAACATAACCCACGCTAACAGTTTTAATCTTGTTAGCTATTGCAAGTATAGGGCAGGATGCCTTGCTATTACACGATACTGAATATTATGCATGGATGCATTAATTGCAGTCGTAATAGGTAACATGGATAGTTAACGATAAAACCGCATAACAGTAACTTGCTATGCGGTTTTATCGTGTCTGGGCATTAAAGATTTAAAAGCACTTACTACCATAATTTTTAAACAAAAAACTAGCTAAACAAAAAACCTGCATCAGTAGCTGATGCAGGTTTTTTATTGTTTACGATATATTATGTAGATTTTGTCTATAACTTAGTATTTATTTTCAGTACGCCATGCATCTACTTCACGCTCAGCATCGTCTTTTGCATGACCATAACGCTCTTGAATTTTGCCAACTAATTTATCATGGCTACCTTCAACATGTAATAGATCATCGTCAGTGAGATCGGCCCATTTCTGCTTTGCTGAGCCTTTCACTTGGTTCCAATCACCTTTTAGAGTATGTTCATTCATTATTATATTCCTTATTGTCGTTATTAATATTGTCATTATTAATTTATATTGGCTAAGCAATTATTCTAGCTCAGCTTGATCGAGGTATTGTCTAGCCTGTGATTCTTAATATAGGCGCTTATTATTATGCTGTCTGTATAACCAATGTTTATAGTGTTACTTAATGATAGTAATCTGCTTAGTTGTGTTATTAACTCATAACTTGTGTAGTGACTGGTATACTCAGTCCTACGATTTTCCGTATAAATTACGAATTTATCTCGCTAGGTACCTTTTATAACGTTTCGTTAGTTTATTTAAACGTACACGGTCTTTAATCAGAGAGAATAGTGGTGAAGCGTTTCGTTTAGGTTGCTTGCCTTTACCCATTCTCTGTAGTTGACGTTTTATCACTGCCATAGTGGCAATAGAGCTTAATGTTTTATCTTTCCATTGTACTCTTGGGTCATGAGCACTGAGTTGCGCGTCCACTCTCCAGTCATTGGGCAAATCAGGGTTCATGGCCAACGCCGTTCCCATTCCGACGATATCGATGCCGTGGGTCAATACTTCCTCTGCTACTGCCAAACGCCTGACACCACCCGTTGTCATGATAGGCATAGTCGCTATCTGCGCAATCTCTTTAGCGAACTCTAAAAAGTAGGCTTCCCGTTGTAAGGTTCTGCCATCAGCAGTTATACCTTGCATGGCGGGGCTTTCATAACTGCCACCAGACAGCTCAACCATATCAACAGCTAACGCATTCATTGCTAGAACAACTGTCTTTGCATCGTCAGCGTCAAAACCACCACGCTGAAAATCAGCTGAATTGAGTTTCACTGCCACTGCAAAAGTGGGTGCAACTTGAGCACGAACGGCCTTAATGACCGAAATCAATAAACGCATACGATTTTCAATAGATCCGCCAAATTCATCGGCACGCTTATTGGTTAATGGTGATAAAAACTGAGAAATTAGATACCCATGAGCGCCATGAATTTGAACCCCATCAAAGCCTGCTTGCTCAGCTTGTAGGGCGGTATCGACAAAACGTTGAATCAGTTGTTCGATATCTTGATGGGTCATGGCTTTAGGTTTGCTAAATAGACGAGAGTGCTTGCCTAGATTCAGCGAAACGTCAGAAGGGGACAAAACATCGCCGCCCATTGCAGCATACACCTGACGACCCGGATGATTGAGCTGCATCCAAACTTGGGTATCGTTCTTTTTAGCGGCTTGAGACCACGCTTTAAAAGGAGCCAAATCACTGTCTTTTTCTAGTACGATACCACCGGGGCCAGTCATGGCGCGACCATCGACCATCACATTACCGGTAATGAGTAAGCCAGTTCCTCCTTCAGCCCAGCGCTGATACAAGCGCAGAATAGTGCGGCCAGGGATTTGCCCTGCATCCGCCATGTTTTCTTCCATAGCCGCTTTCGCTAAGCGATTAGGAAGCGAAGCACCACAGGGTAATGTAAAGGGAGAAAAAACTGCTGATGTCGTAGCTGATGTCATAATAGAAACCTGAACGTATTGTTTTATGGATAATGAGTTCTGTTGTGAATTCAACTATAGACTTATAGTTTAAATGACTATAGCATTATAGTCGAAATAATCTTATTTGATTTGTAATAGCTTTATGTGTCGGCAATCCACTTTAGAATAAATACAGTACTATTGGGATGAATTTTTTGCAGCCTCTGTCTGCTATAGGCACAGCAAGCAAGAAAAATTTATACCGATAGTACGTTTTAATATTTGCATATTATTTATTTAAGACTGACTATAAAATTAATCGATTACAGCAGACAGTTCTTGATAGGTATACGACGATTTACTAAGCAGGGATAAAATAGCATTGAATGCAATAGCAGACCAAAGCCTAGCAGTGATACCAGAACCAGTAGAATCGAAGCGTGAGCTTGCGAAAGCTAAAACGCGTCGAGCGTTATTAAGAAGTGCCTTGCAGCTTTATAGCTTAGAAGGTGCTAGTGGCATGAGTATGAATAAAGTGGCTAAGGGCGCAGGCATCGCACAGCCCAGTTTTTATAATCATTTTAATAGCTTAGATTAGCTGCACAATGAATAGAGCGAGAAGCTTAAGTACAATTATCTATCGCCTATGAGCATGGCTTGGATAAATATGCTAAAAGAGTATGATTCGTTGGATAAAGAGCATTTTAATCATCGTTGCCATCATTGCTTAACCTTAATTTTTTATGCTGCCTTTCAGAATATCGCCTTATTTCAACGCTTAAT
>JBBSUA010000114.1:0-6402 GCA_038235315.1 Pseudomonadales bacterium
ATGGGATCGCAAATCTTGGTAGCGAACCAAATACGCTATGACACGGCGAGTTTTAATCAGCATGCCCTAACGCCATTGTTAATGGAGTCTTTTGGTCCAAAAGCGACACCTGCTATCGATGGTAATGCATGGATAAAAAAACAGCGCCAGCAAAAAGATAGGCTTCAAGAAGCGCGCTATGCACGCGAGGATTATTCTGACTATGACAGCGCGACTGAAGCTGATTATGCTGAGAGCGACTATGCTCAAAATGACTATGCTCAAAATGACTATGACAATGGGGATAGCAATGATGTAGACGATATCGAGTCGTTTGATGGCAATTGATACTAATTGACATTGATAAATAGTAAGCAACGATTAGTCATTTATATCTACCTTTTTGCAATAATTAATACGCCCTGATATAACGCGTCTCAAGGATAAAAAATATGAAAGCAATGAGTAAAAAATTATCCAACATGAATAAAATTAGCCAATGTCGTGCGGTACCTTATAAGTCAATACTTAGTATCAATGCCGTATTGGCGAGTACACTATTGATAACCGGTTGTCAGTCAACGAATTTGGCTCAGTCTAATACGATCACCAATCAGACGCCGACCGCTGCCAAAACAGTACTGGCAAATGCCCTACAGCAACAACGTCGTCAGTCATTTAGCTATCATGCTAACCTTGAGATTAATAATGATCAACAGGTTAGTACGATGCAATCAGGACAACTGGTAGCGTCAAATTATGTTGATGATAATTGTGATGATACCCATGACCAAGCTTATGCCGCGCTGCTAGAGCAAGCTGAAGCGTTAGATAAAGATATTTTAGACAGTGATTATGATGCGCAGCGCGCGGCACTTAAACAATCGTATCTAAACTGTGACCAAGCTTATCGAGCGTGGGACAGTAATGGGTATGATAATGAGGTGTCAGAGGCAAGCGCAGACTACGACGATGCTTATACTGATAGTAGCAACACCGATAGTAGCAATGATGATTACAGTAGTGCAGTTATCACAGAATATAGTGAGTCGAGTAGTACTACAGACAGTCTAATCATTAAAGAGAATACTACGGTAAAATCGCTAGCATCCAGTAATGCGCCAAACGTGCCAGTTGTGTCACCTTCTGATCAGCAGCGTTTTGAGGATTATGATAATAAATCGACCGCATTAGACATCAAAAAAGCGAAGCTACTAGATGCCTATCTATTAAAGCCACTGTCTATCAATGCTCAAGGGATGTATCAGCCACTCGCTGGCAGGTTTACGATGTTAGCCAGTGCTCAATATCAAGCTCGTAATAATCAAACCAGTGTAAACCAACCTATATATGTCGATTTTAAGACAGGTAGCATCTACTTATGGGCAGACAATTTTGCCTTATTTAATTCCGAACTGTTAGATGACAAGCTCGGTACAAAATGGAAAAATAAATGGCTTAAGATCGCTATTGATGATGGCACATTACCCAAAGGCTTCGGTCGTACCGTGATCAAAAGTCACTTTGAAGCGCTAGACCGTACTTATGAGACAGCGCCTGTCAGCCAGTTCAGCTTTATAGCACCAAACATACTATCTGCGCTATCGCCCAAACTACCTCAACAGCAGCTTGCGCCTATGCTACAGAACAATCAGATTGTTCGCCGTGATAGAAGTGCTGAGAGCTATCAGCAATTCTACCGAGATTATATGACGACCTTTTATAATCTAGTCACCACCCAGTATCCAGAATTGATTGATGCACAGGATAACGACAGCAATGAAGATGACGCCCGTCCTGATACTGACAAATTCACAAGCAAGGTGTTAGTACAGCGAGCGCTTGCATCAGTCAAAAAAGCTATAGATGGTGATAGTAAATTATTAGCAGATGTAGAATCAAGCTCGGCGGTGCAAGAGCTGTATGGCATTGACAATCGCGGACACATAAAATGGCAGCATCTGCGCACTCAAATAACAAGCTCAGAGGCAAACTCTGCAGGAGTAAATGATGGTGTATTCATGGATGTCTTACAGCAGTATTCGTCTGTGGGTGGGCAAGATTTAGCTTTTCCAAACTTGCCAGCTGAAAGCCAAGTGCCGAATGCGAGTAACAGTATCGATATGAGAGAATACGGTAGTGAGTTGGCTGAATATTATCGTGAAGGTAATGGTGCAATAATTGGTAAGATGATGTTTAACTTCATGCCAATCATTAAAAATAAGCTGCGCTCCAGCAATTAGAGCGCAGGACGCCTATAAGTACTTTATATTTACTCGTTAAAATAAAAAAGCGCAGCGGTTGACCGGTGCGCTTTTTCGTTGCTGTTAGATAAGATTTATCACTTATATTGTGATGAATATCAAATATACTTTGAGGTTTGACAGGATAATGGGTTAATCATTACTAATGTTGTTGAGTTTGTGGCATGCTATCACTTAGCGGCTATGATTTTAATTGGGATTTATCAAAAACCTGATTTACATCACCTGAGATTTGATCCTCTTAAGAGATTTTTGACAACTCTATTCACGCTCTCGTTAAATATTTAAGGATGAATGATGACAACACAACAGCACATTTTAGCCTGTATCGATGGCTCGACAGTTACTGAGTCCGTCTGTAGTTACGCAGCATGGTATGCCGAGCGTCTAGACATTCCCGTTGCCTTATTAAACGTGATTGAAGTTCCCGCTTCAATAAGGCGCGACTTGTCAGGGTCTATAGGAGTAGACAGTCGGCAAATTTTATTACAAGAGTTATCACAAATAGATGAGCATAGAGCCAAAATTGCGAACAGCTATAGCAATGCGCTAGTAGATGATGCCAAGAGTTATATCGATAGTCACTCTGAAGTAGACGTCCACGTCTATCAACGCCGCAGTAAGCTGCTGCCTGCAATTGAGCACTTCAAATCTGAAAATAGAGCCATCGTCATGGGACGACGCGGAGACGATCATAAAGACAGCCGTCTCAATATTGGTAGTCAAATTGAAACCGTTGCCCGCGCGTCTAGTATTCCAATACTTATTTGCTCTGAGGAGTTTAAGACGCCAAGCTCATATATGATTGCCTTTGACGCTAGCAAAACCGCGATTAAGGTTATCAAGCAGATTGCAAAAAGCGAAGTGCTAAAAAAGCTACAAGGTCATTTGGTAATGATAGGGAATGATGACAGCACTTCTAAAAACAGTTTATCAGCGGCAGCGGCGCAACTAATGACAGCAGGCTATACGATACAGTGTCATCATTTACCGCAAGGAGACGCCGTTGATGGGCTGTTGACTTTTCAGATCGAAAATAATGTCGATATTATCGTCATTGGCGCTTATGGACATTCAAAATGGCAACAGCTATTTTTGGGCAGTACCACCGCAGAGATTCTTGCCAGTACGCTTTCACCAGTTATTTTGGTGCGTTAACGCTGATGTAAGGCTTCTTGAACAGGAGTGTTGAGTGTAGAATAGCCATTAAAAATACGGCTACATTGCCAAGCGCGAGAACTTATCTTGGTATTCTTTAGGCGTCAGCTCTGTAGCGCGTTTAAAGAGCCGAGTAAAGGATGACATATCACTGTAGCCCACTTGATGAGCAAGAGACTTTATAGTGACATGTCCTGACTCTAAAAGACGTTTGGCCTGCTCAATTCTCACGGCTTGAAGATACTCAATGGGGCGCATCGCGACAGCGGACTGAAAACGTCTGTTTAATGTCCGTGGCGTGATGTTGACCATGGCAGCCAAGTTGCTCACTTGTATCGGCTGACTAAAATTATCCTCGATGAATTCCTGTACCCGTGTTATCAGAGGATCAGCATGTGGTTTGTGTAGAGTGACGTTGGTATAACTGTTCTGACTGCCTCTTTTACTATCGATGATTTGTGTTTTTGCCACTTGAGTCGACATTTCACGCCCGCAATAACGCTCTATCAATAACAATGCCAAGTCATAAAAAGAGCTACCACCTGCGGCGCAAAATATATTATCTGATTGGGTTACAAATTGATTGTCCTGCAAATCAACTAAGGGGTAGTCACTTTTGAATTTGTCAGCATAGCCCCAATGCGTCGTCGCCGATCGTCCATCTAGCAGTCCTGCTTCTGCTAGCAAAAAAGCACCACTACAATTACTGGCAATATCTGCCTGAGTGTCGGCTAAGCGCCTTAGATGTGGCAATAAGTCCACATTTTGCATCAGTACTTTGTCGACTGAATCGCCAATCGTTGGAATCAATAACAAGTCACACTCTCTCACCTCCTCAATATTGCAATGCGCCTGTATAACTAAGCGATTGCTACATCGAATATCTACACCGCCTAAGCTGGCAATCTTGACATCAAATTTTGGTTCTATCGTTTGCCCCAAGAATCGTTGCCAGCTGACACCAGTGAATGAGAACAAGTCTAAAGCACCCGAGAGCACACTACCAAGCACACCATCAAATCCAAGAATGATCACTTTAAAAGGCTTGGTATAGGTCATTGGCTCTGATACTCCTTAATCGTTTCATGTTAAATTTATGGTGGCTAGAGACCACTCTCATTTAAAAAACATCAAAATAAGACGTCCTGTATAACGACTTAAAGTAATAATGATTAGTAGTGTGCGTAATTGTCTTATTTCACCCTAATTATGTCATAAATGACAATACGGTACAGAGCTAAAGTAGATTAGTATTATTAAATACCCTATAAATATATCGACACGTGAACTTACCTGCATAACCTATTAGCGAGAATATTATGGCTACAGATACCTTAATCAATGACTTTGAGCTGCCTTTTCAATTGTACGATGTATTGGATACAGAAAGTCTGTGCAAGCATCCTAAGTTTTCAGAGCATAACCGAGCCACTTTTGATGCGGTATTAGATACGGCTGATAAAATAGCGACCGACTTGTTTTTGCCACACAATCATATTGCTGATAAAAACGAGCCACAGTTTGATGGCAAAAAAGTCAGCATGATTGACGATGTCAAAGTCGCTTTTGATGCGTTTCGAGAGTCAGGGTTTATAGCCGGTCGCTATAGTTTTGAAGATGGTGGTATGCAGTTACCTGAAACGGTTATGACGGCAGTGGCAGGTTATTTTATGGCGGCAAACCCCTCAACGACTGCTTATCCATTTTTGACGACTGCGGCAATCAACGTGATTTCACATTTTGCCAGTGACGATATCAAAGACGCCTTTATGCCGCGTATGCTAACGGGCGAATTTACAGGAACGATGGCTTTAACCGAGCCACATGCTGGATCATCGCTTGCCGATATCAGAACTACTGCCGTCAAACAAGAGGACGGCTCTTATCGGATTAAAGGTAGCAAGATTTATATCTCAGGTGGCGATCATGAGTTATCTGACAATATTGTTCATTTAGTATTAGCCAAAGTTCCGGGCGGTCCGGGTGGTGTCAAAGGTATCTCTTTATTTGTTGTCCCTAAATATCGTTTGCTTGAGGATGGTTCAGTAGGCGAGCGTAACGATGTACATTTAACCGGACTGCTGCATAAGCTGGGCTATAGAGGCACAACGTCTACTTCGTTAGGTTTTGGTGATAAAGGCGACTGCTATGGCTACCTAGTAGGTGAAGAGCATTTTGGCTTGCGTTATATGTTCAAAATGATGAACGAGGCACGTATCGCTGTCGGCTTCGGCGCGGCGATGATAGGCTATCGTGGCTATCAGTACTCACTAGATTATGCCAAAGACAGAACCCAAGGTCGCATTGCACCTAACAATAAGCCTGAACATGATGCCACTGCTATCATCAATCATGGCGATGTCAAGCGGATGCTATTGGCGCAAAAAGCTTATACTGAAGGGGGTATATCACTCTGCTTGTATGGCTCCAATCTTATCGATCGTATTAATACTTGTGAAGATGAGACGCTCAAGAGTGAGCTGGCAGAATTATTAGACTTACTCACGCCAGTACTCAAAGCATGGCCTTCTGAATACGGCCCCAAAGCAAACGACTTAGGTATTCAAGTGTTAGGAGGCGCAGGCTATACACGCGAGTATTATGCTGAACAGTTCTGGCGTGATAATCGTCTCAATCCGATTCATGAAGGCACAAATGGCGTGCAAGCGTTAGATTTGTCATTTCGTAAGTTATGGCAAAACAAAGGTCTAGGTATTCAAATCTTAAAACGTGAAGTTACACAAGATTTGGAGCGTATCAGCACACCTGAGACTGCGAAACTTGCGGGTAAATTAATGCCTTACATGGGTCATTTGCATGAAGTACTCGTGCATTTGAGCAAAATATTACCAACCGAAAAAGCAGTCACACTGACTGGTAACGCGCAAGCATTAATGAACGTTTTTGCGTCCATCGTGGTCAGCTGGATATGGATTCGTCAAGCCAGCAAGGCTGAGCAGTTGCTCGCTACTATGAAAGGCAGTGAGGCGCAAGATAGCGA
>JBBSUA010000115.1:0-6370 GCA_038235315.1 Pseudomonadales bacterium
AAACGGATAGTTAGTTTATCATCGTCTGATAAATCGCTATGTTTGGCCTTGAGCTGATTCGCTGTGCCCAGCGGACTGGTCTCAGTCATGCCCCACGCGTGTAGGGTCTCACAATCGAACTCATCACGAAAGGTCTTAATCATAGACGATGGACACGCTGAACCACCGACCACATTACGCTTAAGGCTTGGCAACTTAGTACCTGTCTCTTTGGCAGCGGCTAATAAGGTTTGCCAAATGGTCGGGACACCAACAGCGACATTAACCTTATAGTCATCAATCATATTCGCTAGACTGTGCCCATCTAGATTCGGTCCTGGCAATACTAATGATGACCCGATCATCGCCGCGGCATAAGGCAAACCCCAAGCGTTAGCATGGAACATCGGCACTACGGGCAAGACTATATCTTTTGCTGATAGGTTGAGCGAGTCAGGTAAGCTGATACCGAAGCTATGCAGCACAGTACTACGATTGGTATATAGCACGCCTTTAGGATTACCCGTCGTGCCTGAGGTATAGCATAATGACGCTGGTGTATTTTCATCGAGCTCAGGCCATTCAAACGTATCGGACTCCTCATCGACGATATCATCATAAAAGATAACATTAGGTAGTTGCGCTCTAACTTCCTCATCTGGCGGAGTCATACAAACAAAGTATTTGACTGTCTTTAGATGATCTTTGACACCTATTACTAGCGGTAAAAAAGTCTTTTCAAAAAAGAGGACTTGATCCTCAGCATCGTTGATGACATAGATGATTTGCTGGGGAAATAAGCGCGGGTTGATCGTATGACACACCATACCGCTACCAGACACACCGTACCAAATCGCAAGATGACGACGATTATTCCAAGCGATAGTAGCTAGACGATCGCCCTGCTCTATGCCGATCTTGGCTAGCGCATTAGCAAGACGCTTACTGTCGCTGTGTAAGGTTGTCCAATCGGACTGAGTAGTACTGCCGTCTGTCTCTCGCGAGATAATTGCGGTATCGCCATGATAATTGGCGGCATGTTGAATTAAATGGCTAATCAACAGTGGACGATCCATCATTTGTCCAAGCATACTTTCCTCCTTGAAAGCTTGATTCTAAATAGTTGAGTGCTACTAACACAGGTATCAATGGCTTAAAAGCTAATGCGATAGCTGTACTAGTAGCACCCAAGAAGATATTACAAAAAATTTATTCTTCATGTAGTCGTCATTAAACATATCATTAGATATAGCAATTACATAAAGCGTGATGCCAGCTCTTTCATGATCTCATTAGTACCGCCATAAATCTTTTGTACCCGCGCATCGGCATATAGACGGGCAATAGGATACTCCATCATATAGCCATAACCGCCAAATAACTGTACGCACTCATCCATAACGATACATTGCTTTTCAGTCACCCAGTATTTGATTAATGCGGCATGTTGTACTGTAAGCGTTTTTTCTAACAACGCGTCAATAGCAGCGTCACATAATGCACTTGAGGCGATATAATGAGTATTACACTCAGCTAATTTAAAGCGCGTGTTTTGAAAGTTCCATACCGGTTTGCCAAAAGCGGTGCGCTCTTTGGTATAACTAATCGTTAAATCCAACGCTAGCTTCATTGCACCAATACCAGCAAGCGCAACAATTAAGCGCTCTTGTGGTAGCTCTTGCATCAATTGCATAAAGCCCATGCCTTCTACTGTACCGAGCAAATTCGCTTGTGGCACGCGCATATTACTAAAGAATAGCTCTGAGGTATCTTGTGAAGCTAGACCCAGTTTCTTTAACTTTTTGCCGCGCTCAAAGCCGGGGGAATTATCGGTTTCAACGACAATCAGTGAAACCCCTTTAGCACCCTGTTCTCTATCCGTTTTACAAGCAACGATGATTAAATTACCCAATTGACCATTGGTAATAAAGGTTTTTGAGCCGTTGATAATATAGTCATCACCTTCTTTAACAGCGTAAGTTTTGATATTTTGTAAGTCAGACCCTGTGCCCGGCTCAGTCATAGCAATCGCGCCAATCAGCTCGCCAGTTGCCATTTTAGGTAGCCATTTTTGCTTTTGCTCTTCAGTCCCATGATGCAAGATATAAGGCGCAACAATACCTGAGTGCAAAAATCCACCGAATCCAGCTTGGTTGGCTTCTGACTGCGCATAGATTAGAGCGGCTTCGTGACGAAAGTCTCCGCCTGCGCCGCCGTATTCTTCTGGCATTGAGGCGCATAAAAAGCCCATCTCGCCTGCCTCTAACCATGCTTCCCGATCAAGCATACCGTTTTCACGCCATTTTTCATCCTGCACTTCCCAGTCTTTGAACATCTTGAGCGCACTCTCATGCAGCATGTCAATTTCTTCGTCCATCCATTTGGGCTTAAAGCATGCAATAGTCATAAAGTCTTCCTTGGTGTATTAATATTGAGTTGATATTGAATTTATAAAACCATCATTTATTCAGTAAATTATTTGTGATATTTACGAGTAAAGTAGACAACTTAATTATGATAATTAGAAACAGTAATTTAAATTACCATTAATAAAATACTTACTGCTTAATACCCTATTATTTGTCAATATCCTTATAATAGTCAAGTATTAATTGAGTTAAATTAAATTATAAATAGTAATTATAATTACCATTATCGGATAGTATAGCTATAAATACTATTAAATTCATAAATAAAATAATATTTCTTAATGAGTTTGGTAGTTTCAAAGGGAACGTATGAGCCTTTTACAATGCCGTGAGTGGCTTTGTGTACGTTATATTGATATAGAATAGTGAAATGATGACTTTAGCAAACTTTCAATCTTTAAGAGTTTGCCAAAGTCATCATCTTTTGAGGTATATGCTTAGATAATCATAACTAATTTACTTAGAGGCGTAAGACAGTTTCATGCCTAATACATAGGCATCATTGTCTTCAAACTTACCAATTTTCGTGCCATTAGAAGCCAAAAGACCCTCTGCATCCCCTAGCATCAAATATTTAGCACCAGCAGATACTGCCCATTCAGGGGTCAAGTTATATTTAGCGCCAAGACCGACACTATAATATCCTTCGGTAGGTCCTAGTGGCGATACTGGATTACCAGCACCACTGTCCCAACCGATTGAACCTGATACCGCAAGCTTTGGCGTAAGACGCTTGCCCAATCCCACTTCAAGCATATAAGAGTCATCGCTATACTCTAGAAGGTTTACTTGATCTACAGTCTTACCCTGTAATTTATTTAACGCGACTCCATTTTCATTTAACAATGGTGGTGTAATCTTGAAATCACTCCAAGGAGCCCAACGTGCTTTTGCGGTCAATAGCGTGGTTTTATTAAGGCCCGTTTGAAAGTCAATATTTACGGATTGAGGAGTCGTCAGCTCGCTTTCTCTAGTTTGTGTAGCATTCAATCGTAGTGCGGGCGGTAATTGGGTATTGACCCCGTTAATAAATGGCATAGACTCTGCATAATTTGCATCATGCTCAATCTCTGAACGATAAGTGATAGCAGCTTTTAGACCAATCTCAGGCTTAACATAAGCAGCCCCGACCATGTAACCATAAGCTTCATTTTTAGCGATATTAAGGGTATAGCCATCTATAGAATTAAGGTTATCACTTTTACTATTGATTTTTACTTCAGCTTCGATCTTTTGAAGGACAGGGCCACCATAAATTTTGAAGTTATTTTTGGCACCCAAATTAACCCCTAACAGCCCTGTAAAGTTATCGGTACTAACATCGGCGGAAGTAAACTTGCGATCATCGTCAGCAGCAGTGAGGTTAGTTAGTGAATTATCCCCTTGGAAAAGCACCGCAGCACCAAAGGGTTGATCGTAGAATACACCCACACTAAATCTGTCATTGATGTCGGCCTTAACCCCATAACCATAGCCTTCATACTCCTCTGTAAGGTCTCCAACTTTATCACCGTTTGACTCTACGCCTTTGACATCAGGACTAATATGATAGGCACTGGCATAAGCTATCGTGCCACTTGAGCTAAAATCTTCACTGGGTTGACCAGAGCGATCTAAGCCAGCCGCGCCTGCCATAGAAGTTAGTGATATTACCGTTAGCGCGCAAGTGAGCTGAGATAACTTAAAATATTTTGACATTGTACATCCTCCATGATGAATAAAATTAGCAACATCCGTAGTTGCTATGGTTACTATAGTTGCTGGGTTAGATAACGTTATCTTATTGACTACTATGGTTCAAAAGTGCCGTAATAATTAATGGTTAAGCCGGCTGATTTGCTTGTTTTCTCAGTTCATGACGTAATATTTTGCCGACCGTTGATTTGGGTAACTCAGTGATAAACTCAATATGGCGAGGACATTTGTAGCCTGCTAGACTCTCTTTGCAAAAGTCTTTAATGTCTTGCTCAGTGACGCTCTTATCAGACTTCACCACATAAGCCTTGACAGATTGTCCCTGCATCTCATCCTCTACGCCGACTACCGAACACTCAGCCACCTTAGGGTGCATCTCAATGACATTTTCAACTTCGTTAGGATAGACGTTAAAGCCACTGACAATAAGCATGTCTTTTTTACGATCATATATCTGAATATAGCCCTGCTCATTCATTGAGGCCACATCACCCGTTTTTAGATAACCATCGGTAGTGAAGAAGCTGGCATTGTCTATTTTGTGGTAGCCTGAGATGATGTTATCGCCTTTAACACATATCTCTCCCACTTCACCCGGCTCAAGGATATTTTCGTTATCATCACGAATAGTAATATCAACGCTTGGTAAAGGCAGACCAATGTTACCGCTGTATTCGGTACTATTGAGTGGGTTGGCAGTACCAACGCCTATGCTCTCTGACATCCCCCAACCTTCAATGATTGGTAGACCTGTGGTTTGTTGCCAGTTTTTTGCTGTTGCTGGCGTGGCAGCCATGCCCCCTGCAAGTGATAATTTCAATTCTGAGAAATCAAGCTTTTTAAACTTAGTGTTGCTCAATAAGGCTTGATATAAGGTATTGACTGCTTGGAAAATATGAAACGGGCGTTGTCCTAGTATCTTAACGAAGCCATCAATATCACGTGGATTGGTGACTAACGTTAGATGTTGGCCAACGCGAACCCCTAACATAAAAAGCACAAACGCATAGATATGATATAGCGGTAGGGCGATAATGGTATTGGTCTGTGTGTTTTGCGGCATATTGTCGTAAATAGGCTTAAACCATTCTTCATATTGAGCTGTCGCTATCACGACATTATAGTGACTCACTAAAATTCCCTTAGCAACACCTGTTGTGCCGCCAGTATATTGTAGAATTGCCAAGTCATCAGGCTGCACTACGGGACGAGAATAAGATGAGGATTTTCCTTTTTTCACTACAGATTTAAAGCTGCTAACCTTATAGTTTGAGTTAGACTTTAGCCCATGACTGGGCACCGCTTTTTTGATATGTTTGGCGGCTAAATTCACAACCATGCCTTTTCTTCTACCTAACATATCGCCAATTTTACTAACGACGACATTTTGGACGTCAGTCTTGTCGATAATTTTTTCTAGGGTTTGGCAAAAGGGTTCTAATATAAAAAGTGCTTTGGCATCTGAATCCACCAATTGGTGTCTAAGCTCGCGCGCGGTATATAATGGATTGATGGTCGTAAGCACCATTCCAGCACGAATGATGCCGACAACGATAGGATAATACTGATTAACGTTAGGCATCATGATGCCAATTGTCGAGCCTTGAGGTAGTCCTAGACTCTGAACCCAAGCGGCTACATTCTGTGATATTTTATCAATCTGCTCATAAGAATAAGTCACCCCCATGTTGGTACTTAATTCTGTTTGAGCATACTTAGCAAAAGTGCCATCAAAAAAGTTGAGGAGCGTTTTATACTCACAGCTTACTTCAGCACGCACGCCCTCAGGATAACTATTTGTCCAAAATTTATTCATGCTCTACCTTCCCTAGTGTATTGATGGCTTTATTAACAATCATGCTGAATTTGAGCGCTAAAATATCTACTCTCAAACAATTAATGACTCATGCCCTAACTAACCAATAAGTTGCCATCCAGATGTTGCTTGGTGCTCATCTTGATGCGCAAATAATGGATGCGCGCGGGCTTCCTCCAAAGTCAACACGGGGGTCACGCAAACGTCAGCGGTTGCAAAAGCCTGCTGCCAATAGTCAAGCGATTGGCTTGCAAAAGTCTCAGTGACGGTTTTAGCAGCATCCTTACTGTCTGGCATATTAGGTATGACACCAAGTTGCCAATGTTTGGTTTTTAGCTCAGGCAACTCTAAAACCTCACACAAGCCTTGCCAAAAATTAAGCTCTAATCAGCCGACTGCCATATAACGATAATCAGCGGATTTGTATAGACGATAACAAGGTAGCACTCCG
>JBBSUA010000116.1:0-6308 GCA_038235315.1 Pseudomonadales bacterium
CAAAACCAACATCAGTATGTTTTTCTAGTTTCTCTATGATTGTAGCACCAGAGTCCACTTGCTCATGAAGAATTTTAGCTTTAAAACCAAGCTTTTCAATGAATCTTGCTACTTCGTTTTTAGCGCCATCATCATGTCCATGAACAATAAAGACTTTTGAGCAGCTAATATCGCTTTTAAATTTATTGACATCTTCTGCAATAATATTTTTTGGAAATAATTCAAGATCTTCAATAATAGTATTGATTAAATTGATTGCCTTCTTACGATCAGTTTCCCAAAGTTGCATTGCATATTCTTCATCTATATACAAACCTATATGTATAAAGGTGATATTTTGAAAATCACTTAAGTAATGTGATCCTTCACATAATGTTTTCTTAATGAACATTTCTAAACGTCTAGACAATTTATCAAGCTCAGGTTCATCATTATACCTAATAGCCTCAAAACCTTGTTTAATCTCATTAAAATATTCAATACTGTTCATATCAACCCACCGTCACCTTAGCGTATGCCTTTTTGCCTGCTTGAATAACAGCCGTTTGACCAGACGTTAGACTGAAACTACTGTCAACCACTTCGCCATCTACTTTTACCGCGCCGCGTTTTATCATATCTTTAGCAGCTGAGCTATTTTTAGCAAGTTTTGCTTGGTTCAAGACTTGAGTGATAAATAATGCATCTTGACCTGCCAAATCTAGCGTGACTTCTGGCAAATCAACAGGTAATTCGCCATCCGCTAATACATTACCGGCTGATTTATGCGCATTGGCTGCGGCATCAGCATCATGGAAACGCTCGATTAATTCTTCAGCGAGGAGTCGTTTAACTTCTTGTGGATTGCGACCTTTTTCCATCTCCTCCATTAAGCCCTCAACTTCTTCCATTGGTTTAAAGCTTAAGAACTCAAAATAGCGACGGATTAAAGTATCTGGCATAGAGAGAATTTTTTGGTACATCGTACCCGGTGCATCATGGATAGCAACATAGTTATTCAAGGATTTAGACATTTTATTGACGCCGTCTAAGCCTTCCAAAATCGGTACGGTGATACAGACTTGCTGCTCTTGACCATAACGACCTTGCAACGTGCGACCCATAAGCAAGTTAAAAGTCTGATCGGTACCACCAAGCTCGACGTCCGCTTTTAGGGCGATAGAATCATAACCTTGAACTAAAGGATAGAGGAACTCGTGGATAGATATGGGCGTTTGCGAGGCATAGCGTTTAGAGAAGTCATCACGCTCAAGCATCCGCGAGACGGTTTGCTGGCTGGCAAGCTGAATCATATCAGCGGCTGACATATCGTTAAACCATTCGGAGTTAAACACCACGCGAGTTTTTTCTTTGTCTAAAATTTTGAATACTTGTTCAGCATAAGTGGTGGCATTGGCTTTAATTTGCTCATCAGTCAATGGTGGACGAGTGCTATTCTTACCAGAAGGATCACCAATCTTAGCCGTGTAATCGCCGATCAAAAAATAAATCTCATGACCCAAATCTTGAAAATGCTTAAGCTTATTAATCAAAACCGTATGCCCTAAATGCAAATCTGGCGCAGTAGGATCAAAGCCTGCTTTGATACGTAAAGGACGATTTTGCTTCAGCTTAGCAACTAAATCATCGGTAGACAAAATCTCTTGAGTGCCACGTTGGATAAGGGCAAGCTGTTCTTCTACTGTGTATGAGTGCTCAGTCATCGTAATCTCTTTATAGGGTCTATTTGACAATTAATGCCTTTACTAAGTTTATACTCTCGAAGGCAGACAAAAAAATGTTAGAATTTGGCAGATATACTAGCGTTTTTTAGGATAAATTGCCATGGCCTACCCCACACCTACTATTAATAGCACTCATCAAGATTCACTTTCAGATAATCACGATCTGAATCACGCCACCCTTACCGAGGCTCTTGAGCAAACCGTCTTTGAAAATTTCGATGACGGTTTATATATTGGCATAATGTCGGGTACGAGCTTGGATGGTATGGATGCAGTGATATGCCAATTTACGGATGGCAGTATTAATAATGATGCCCGTCCTGACGCTACCTCATCTACACCTATGCAATTGCTGGCGACTTATAGTCAGGATTTCCCTCCACGCTTACGCGAAGTATTATTGGCATTGTGTCAGCCGAACGGTGTCAATGATTTAACCCCACAGGATGACGAGCCAAACAGCGAACTGGATTGGTTTGGTTGGGCTAGCCGTGCTTATGGTGAGTTTGCTAGCGAAGTGGTCAATAGTCTATTGCAGCAAGCGGATATTGACTCGGAGGCAGTATTTGCCATTGGCTGTCATGGACAAACCGTACGCCATCGTCCACATATGGGTTTTACCCTACAATTAGTTGATGCCAATATTATTGCTGAGCGTACGGGTATCAGCGTGGTCAGTGATTTTCGCCGTCGTGATATAGCTGTCGGCGGTCAAGGTGCGCCTTTAGTCCCTGCTTTTCATCAAGCATTATTTGCTAACTCCGACAGCACGCGTGTGCTGCTCAATCTAGGCGGCATTGCCAATATCACGGTCTTGCCAGCAACCAATATTAATGAGTCAGATAGTCAACAGAATGGCAATCAGCAAAATAACAATCAAGTCGTTGGTTACGATACTGGTCCTGCCAATTTATTGTTAGACGCATGGACAGTACTACACACTGATAAATATTACGATGCAGGTGGCGCTTGGGCACAAACAGGACAAGTGATTGAGTCGTTGCTGAATCAACTGTTAGCCCATCCATTCTTTATAAAAGAATATCCAAAAACGACTGGTCGTGAAGATTTTAATCTTGCTTGGCTACAGAGTGAGCTACAAAAATTTGATCAAGTGGCTGCTAATACTCGCTATTCATCAGCGGATGTGCAAGCGACGCTAACTGAATTGACGGCAATAACGGCGAGTGTACAGATTAGGCAATTTACCAAAGAAGCGGACAGTGCTGTTAATTCTGTAAATACATTGAAAAGTGAAGTCTATGTTTGTGGTGGCGGTGCGCTAAATGATTACTTAATGTCTCGACTACAAGCTCACCTGCCGCATTGTACGGTTAACACCACTACAAGCTTAGGGCTTGATCCAACTTGGGTAGAAGCCGTGGCCTTTGCTTGGCTGGCACGACAAACCTTGATGGGTGAAATTGGCAATCTACCCGCTGTAACAGGCGCAAATAAAGGGGTGGTATTAGGGCAGGTTTGTTTTGCTTAGCTCTTATTATTTTTAATGGTACTCCTAAATATTTATATTTTTATGATTTATCGTTCAGTTTTTAATAGCAGTACTGTTAAGTTTACAGTTGTAAGCTAATGTGTCTTATAATAGTTGCTAAAATAGTAATATAACGCTATAAATAACTTAGCGTGAGCGTGTAGCCGTCGTATAAAACTTGTAGAACTGTCGCTTTTTAAGATCGTAACAAATATAGGGTATATCACATGAGCCAACACAGTAATTCAGACACATCGCCACAGCAAAAGTATCGCAAATCGCCTCATCATGAACGCTCTGATGAGACGCGAGTGGTGGTCACTGGTATGGGTGCCGTTACGCCTTTAGGGTTAGACGTTGAGAATACATGGGCACGACTGCTAGCTGGTGAAAGCGGTATTACGATGATTAATCATTTCGATGCTACTGATTACCGCGCGCAAATCGCTGGCGTAGTAAAAGACTTTGATGTCAGCCAATACATGAGTGCCAAAGACGCCCGACGTTATGATAAGTTTATGCATTATGCAGTAGCGGCAACTTCGATGGCGCTACACAATGCAGGTTACATCGATGAGGTAAGTGCGGCTGATGCTCCTGTAAAAAATGTTGATCAAGAGCGCTTTGGGGTTATTTTAGGTTCCGGTATTGGTGGTATTCAAACTATTGAAGACAGTTGTGCGATGCTAAATGATAAAGGGGCTAAGAAAGTCTCACCATTTATTATTCCAGGTTCTATAGCTAACATGGCGGCAGGCTTAGTGGCTATCAAACATAAGCTAAAAGGCCCTAACCTTGCTACGGCAACTGCCTGTACGACCGCCACCCATGCTATTGGCTTAGCGGCGAGACTCATTGCTTATGGCGATGCGGATGTTATGATTGCTGGTGGTAGCGAAAAAGGCTCTAGCCCTCTTGGTATGGCGGGATTTGCAGCGATGCATGCCCTCTCTACCCGTAATGATGAACCTACCAAAGCCTCGCGTCCGTTTGACAAAGACCGTGACGGTTTTGTACTTGGTGATGGTGCAGGTGTCATGGTGCTCGAGAGCCTTGCTCACGCTAAAGCGCGTGGCGCGACGATCTTAGCTGAGATGGTTGGTTTCGGTATGAGTGATGATGCCAGTCATATTACATCCCCACCAGAAGATGGTAGTGGCGCGGCGCGAGCCATGCAAAATGCTATCAATGATGCAGGTATTGATCCGGCTGCTGTGGGTTATGTCAATGCTCATGGTACAAGTACACCTGCTGGCGATGTTGCTGAATCGATAGCGATTGAGACTGTCTTTGCGTCTATTAAAGACAGCATCTTAGTCAGCTCAACCAAGTCTATGACGGGTCACTTGTTAGGCGCTGCTGGCGGTATCGAGGCGATATTTACGGTTCTTGCCCTACAGCATCAGCACGTCCCACCGACGATTAATTTAGATAATGTCGAAGATAACTGCAACCTTGATTATGTGGCTAACGAATCACGAAAGGTTGAGAATCTAAACTATGCCGTCTCTAACAGTTTTGGTTTTGGCGGTACGAATGGCTCACTAGTTTTTGCGCGGTGGTCGTAGAATGATGCGCTTTATTGTCTCATAGTGCTAAAAAACAGTAGCCAGTGTCAGAATGCATACGTTTGTCCCCTTGCAGCCCCTTATCTTACTTGCGTATGATAAGGGGTAATTTTTTACATATTTATGGACGTTACTATGTCAAGCTACTCGTTTTCCAATCAGTTTTATCAGCACTGGACTTGTGCTCCAGATCCAGTACGAGCGGCGATTGTTCAAGAGCTTACTGATATTACTAGTTTGCTACAAACGGATACATCGTTTGAAAGCTTTGTGTTTAGTACTCATGACCTTGATTCTCACCTCGATGATTTATATACGACTCACGAGCAACAGCAAGCGGCTGCTAAAGAAGCGGCTGAGAAAGCCCAACAAGTCGCCGAAGAACAGCAGTTGGAAGAGCAAAAACAATTAGCAGAAGAGGTAGCCAATAAAGCTAAAGAAGATCAACGGCTACGAGCAGAAGCTGAGCAGAAAAAAGTTGAGGCTGCACAAGCAAAAGCATTACTGGAGACTGAAAATGTAGATAGTGATGCGACTGAACGTGAAGGTAGCGTTCATTCTACCAATGAAGATAGCCAGAGTAAAAAAAATAAGGCGACTAGCCCTATTTCAGCTATTGCAGATAATGTAAATAAAGACACTGGTATTGATTTAACTCTAAATAGCTCTGAGCTAAGTGACACTCATGAAAAAATGATCACCGAATTACAAATTCACATTGATGACTATTTAACAGAACAAATGCTACAAATGTCCGAAAATCTAAAATCATGGTTGCGTGCTGAAGTGAGTCAACAGTTGGCTGCAAAACATCACACCATTGATAGTAATGTTAAGAAAAAAAGTTAATTCGAAGTCAAACTCATCTTAGTCATTTGCTCATTTAAAACTTATCTAATAAAAAAAGCGCTCAGTAAATGATGACTAAGCGCTTTTTTGTTCAAAGACTTTTTACAGTTCTATATTGCTTGAGTACGCTCAGTTAGCCACTCGAGCGCTGCACCTTTTACCCGACTATTAAGCTCAGTATAAACTTGGCGATGATAGGTATTTAACCAGTCGATTTCTACTTGGTTGAGCAATGACTGGTCTATTAAGCGCGTATCAATTGGACAATAAGTCACCGTTTCAAAATATAGAAAGTTGCCGAATTCGGTTTCCGTAGGATTGCCCACTGCTCTATTGACGACTAAATTCTCAATACGAATACCCCATTTGCCTTCCCTATAGAGTCCCGGCTCGTTACTGGTAATCATATTAACTTTCATCGCCCGCTCTTTAGTATTAGGCGCATTATAAGAAATACCTTGTGGACCTTCATGCACATTTAAGAAGTAACCGACGCCATGACCTGTGCCATGTCCGTAGTCCATTTGCGCCTGCCATAGTGGCGCTCGGCAAATCGCATCGATAGCCGGGGATGAGATACCGTCAGGGAAACAAGCATTGGCTAAGGCAATATGCGCTCGCAGCACAGTAGTGAAGTCGCGCTTATGCGCGCTGGTGACTGCTCCAATTCCCACA
>JBBSUA010000117.1:0-6308 GCA_038235315.1 Pseudomonadales bacterium
ACAACTAGCGTAGCTACCGTTCGCTATTTATATTCATTACCATTTTTATTCTTCATCATTTTGGGTAACAGCTGGTTTTGGTTTTATGGTGCGACGTTTTTGACTCAGACGCCTGAATTTAGCAAAGTTATCTTGCATGGAGATGAGTCAGTCGTTATTTTCTTGCTGACACTGTTCTCTGTTGGGGTTTCTATTGGCTCACTATTATGCAAGTCATTAACGAAGAACCAAGTTAGCTTAAAGTTACTGCCCTTTGGTATTGCAGGTTTGAGCATATTCGCCATTGATCTGTATTTTTCTTTATCAGGCTTATCGATTAATGTTGCCGATGGTAGTGCCTTATTGGGCATTAGTGATTTGTTTGGCATTAATGGAACGTGGCGAGTATTTGCTGATTTATTCTTTTTAGGCTTTAGTGGCGGTCTATATATTGTTCCTTTATATGCCTCTATGCAGGCTTATGCACCCAAAAGTCATCGTGCTCGTATCGTTGGTGCTAATAATATCTTTAATGCGATATTTATGGTGACCTCAGCAATTTTTGCCATCGTGGTTTTGAACAGCTTAAAGCTATCGCTACCGGAGTTATTTTTAGTCACTGGTTTGCTTAATATTGCGTTCGGATTGTTTTTATATATAAAGTTAAACAAGCACGTTCAGCAAGCCGTTATTCACACTCATGACGATTCACTCAGCAGGCATGAGTAATTGAAACACAGCTTGCTACTCACTGATGACCGATCATTAACCATTCGATAATGACCGGTCATAGCAATGTATGGTCATAGCATAGTTTTCATGCCGATAATCAATATTTTTTGCTATAGTAATGACTGTTTATGACTTGCGATTCCACGGTATAACGGACAGCAATTGATTAAAATAAGACAATGCTTTATTAGGAGTTCACCATGACATCACGTTCCTTATCCAAGATTGACCATTTGCTACTCGGCGTTGACAAAGCACTACGGGCAGTCGTTCCGCACTCAAATCCTAGCACTCGCCCGCTACCTGTCAGCAATGATGTCATTCCTGAATTGAGTATCACCGAAGCACGTCACGTTGCAGGATTGATGCGTGTCAATCATACGGGCGAAGTATGCGCACAAGGGCTGTATCATGGTCAGGCTTTTACGGCAAAAGATAACACCGTCAAACAAGCCATGCATCACTCCGCACAAGAAGAAGTCGATCATCTGGTCTGGTGCGAGACTCGATTAGACGAGTTAGGCAGTCATCCGAGTGTATTTACGCCATTATGGTACGGTATGTCTTTTGGTCTTGGCGCGGTCGCTGGTGCTATCTCTAATGAATTCAGCTTAGGATTTGTCGCTGAGACTGAAGCGCAAGTCAGTGAGCATTTGCAAGACCATATCGGACAGTTGCCAGCACAAGATATTCGTTCGCGCGAGATACTGGCACAGATGGATACTGAAGAGTTGCATCATAGAGAACTAGCACTCAGTAGTGGTGGCGCTGCGTTATCACCCCCTATTCGTCATACGATGCGCTGGATGGCCAATTGCATGAAAACCACAGCTTATCATTTGTAAAGCCTTAACATCAAAAAGTAGGCAGCGGTAGGATTTTTAACACTCTCGCTATTGAGTGAGTTATCACTAATTTGCTACGGTATAAATAATTTTTGCATTTTCTATAACGTATTTTTATCAAAAACAATGTCATATCCATAACCGAGGTAATTATCCTTATGAGCCAACCTACTAATCATAAAAAGCACTATAAAACCGCTACTTTAACCGCTCTAGCAACTGCCCTTACTATGATGTTCGCAGTGCCTGCTATTGCCGCCATTGATAGTACTACCGCCAGTATTAGTGCGCCAAGTGCGGTCGATTCTAGCAAACGTGTGATTCGCCTAGCACAATCTGGCTCTAACCCTGTGGCAGTAGCTGTAACAACATCAGCACCAGTACCAGTACCAACATCAGCACCAACACCAACAACCATGCAACAGCCAGTAGCCTCTGATGCAACGTTAGCAACTCGTGTTTATGAGCGCGGTCCTATTACTAGCACTGGGGATGACATTAGCCGTGGTCAGCTATCTAATATTCCAACACCACAGACCCGTATCTCAAATATTAGCTTTGTGTCGACGCTTTTGATTCCGCTAACTAAAGGGGCAGGTTCTGACATGCTCGATGTCAGCTTATTGGATGATTTTATTAAAGAAGTATCACCCAACGCGCGCCATTATCCACCAAATTTTCCTAACCGCTCACAACGCCACTATTCTCGTGAAAAGATAAAAGCGATGGCGGAGTGGATTGATCCTTATGCTAGCGCTCCCGATGCCTCTTATGAGGTGTTACTGCGTGCTGCTAAACTCAACGGTATGGGTCGTAATTTGGACTTAGGAACAGACTTTGCTGTTCGAGGTGGTCAATATGTAGATCGCGCGATTAAGAGCAAACCTGATAGTGGTGAAGCCAACTTCTTATATGGCATGATGCTTGCTGAAGGTGGCGGTTTTAAAGAAGGTCAGAAATATTTGGATAGAGCTGTTGCACTTGGCTATACCGAAGCAGAGCAAAGCCTTGCACAGTCAGATTTATTGAGTGATCGTCGTAGTCAGGCGCTTGATCGCCTGCGTCGCCTCGAGCAAACAGTCCCTGATAACTCAATCATTCGTCAACAGATCAAATTAGTTGAAGATGGAAAGTACTATATTTGGGACTTACCTGCCCCTAACATCAACATAAAGTCAGCCATGTAAGCTAGACAACTAAAGGCAAGCACTTTCGTTTTATGCTAGTTATTAGCGTAGTGTGAAAGTGCTTTTTTATGCCTGAAATAAAATAGTGTAATGCTAAAAGTTACGCTACACTCATGCTATCTGCTAACAAATATTTTACATCTACTGAGACTACTTATGATATTTGCGAACTTGGTTGCCTCTGTGACGCCACGCGTTTATAAAAAGTCTGCCCTAGGCATGGCACTAATCGCGACCTTCACGTTACTACCTGCCTGCAGCACTATATCTGTAAGCGAACAAACACCTGCAAAAGCTATTAGTGCTCAACGTGGCAATATTATCACTGATAATAAACTCAGTAGTGCGACGGCTTCTTCTTTGTTATCGGCAGGTCTTAATGAGCAGGCCTGTATGCAGTACTTTGAGCTATGTTTAGAGCAGCTGACCGATAGTATGCTCAATGAGCACTATCGAACATCATTGGCTACCTTTGCAGAGTTACACTACGCCAAAGCGCGACAGCTCACTAGTTCTCAAGATTGTCTTAACGCTTTATCACGTCCACCACTTGATCCTTACTACGCCAATGCGCCGGTAAGCGATGAGCAAAAAGAGATTCAACAACAAAACACGACTCTTTGTCTGAACGGCTATCAAGAACGGCTTTTTGATGCGATTAAGTCCAGTTATGCCTATTTATTTTATGATGATTTAGATCATGATTTTGAAGGGGCTGATATGGATAGCAATAAAAATCGCCAGCAAAATCGTATTCCAAGCGACATTGATATTCAGACACAGGATATTTATAACGCAGCCAGTAATGATGTTATCACTCGGCTCTATAGATCGACTGATAACTCCCGTAAATCAATAGGCGATATCAAGGTGAAGTATTTATCGACCATTGACTCAGTTGATGAAGACCAAAAATCTGCCATTGCCAACCGCACACCGCTACCGGGTAAGCCTACCGATCAAATTAACGTGATGCAGGTACAGATGGACGACTATCGTCTCAATATTTACCTACCTAATGAAAATAACTATCTAAAAAATGCGAACAAAGAAGCATTTGCCCTATCAGACTTGGTTTCTACGTATGAGATGCGCCTATCAGGTCTGAACTCTATTAGTAAGCGCCCAGGATTGGGAGTCAGCTTTGTGGCGACGCTAGATGATCGCTACACCTCTACCATTCGCCAAATATTAGCGTCATCGTTATCAGGTAAATTATCAAGAGCAGACAATAACAGCGATGGTGATGACAGCGAAACCACTTCCCGTATTTATCCTACTGGTCATTTACTATTAACAGGATTGATTAAGCCTAGCGGTAATAGTGTTCTTGATGTGCTTGGTGGCAATAAACTCGATATTCATTTATACAATCCTTATCGTAGCGAGAGTGTCAACATTCTTGATAATGAGTATCCACTTGCTGCAAACTTTTCGGCAGGTTATGGCATGTGGTTGGCTGAGAATCAGCTGGATAGCGTGGGCTATCTCAATCTATTAACCCGCCAACAAAAAACCAGTCTACCCAAACTATTTATGCTTGAACCTTATGATCCTAATAAGCGGGTAATAATCATGTTGCACGGTCTTGCTTCTAGTCCAGCTACATGGGTTAACTTAACCAACGATATTTTTAATGACAATAAGCTACGTGACAATTACCAAGTCTGGCAAGTTTTTTATCCTACTAATTTGCCCATATTAGAAAATCGCTACCAAATTCAGGAATTATTGACTGCTACGTATCAACAGACTGATCCTAGTGGAAAAGATAAGGCTAGTCGTAATAGTGTGATCGTCAGCCACAGTATGGGAGCGCTGATTGCTCGAATGATGGTGTCTGATGATAACTTAGCCAACAACCTAGATTCTTTAAAGTTAGAAGATAAAAACCTGCTTTCAAACAGCAATGAGCTGCAAATTAATAACAGACTCAAACAAGCGCTCAGCAGTGAGGAGCTTGGCAAACGCCTTAAACTTAAAACCTTGCCACAAGTAGATACAGCAGTATTTCTGTCCGCACCATTTCGCGGTACTGACTATGCTGATCGTTGGTTCACTCGTGCCTTGCGGCGCATCGTTTACTTGCCAGTAGGTTTGGTCAAAACGGTTACTGATAACTTAGCAACGATTGCTATCAAAGGAGACTTGGCAAACAATCCGTTGGGTGCATTGTATCTGCAAAATGGTGCCAGTCAGTTGAGTAACAAATCTTCGTTCATCGAGCTAACCAAAGATATCAATATTAATAAAGGAATTACTTACCATTCTATTATTGCTAATAACGATGCCGATATCACTCAAGGGTTGGCGCAAATGCAACCTAATGGCGCAAAAATTGACTTGTCGAAACCAATACCAGAGAATGAGAGCAGCGTATCTACCACCGCTCAAGACGATACAGCGAGTAAATCGGCAGATAAGCAACTGATTGCAGCGGTGACTGTCAATGGGGATATCAGCGACGCATTAACCGAACGCTTATCCGATGGTATTGTACCTTATACCAGTGCTCATCTTGACGGTGCAGCCTCTGAAACTATCGTTAGTGGTGGTCACAGCATACAATCAAACCCCCAGACTATTTTAGTGTTACGCCGTATCTTACATCAGCAGTTGCAGCAATAATGGTTCGTGTTACTGAAGATAAATGTGTAAACATCAATAATTGATTAGCAACTGTAGTTAAACAATGCTGTTTTATTTCAATCATTTATCATGGTATTTAATGACTGATAGGTATGTATCAATTATTACGCGTCACTTGCGTGTGGGTTTAGGGTGGCGCATAATATACTGATATTGAAAACAGTGAATTATTGACTTAATAAATAAATGTTTCTTAATTTATAAGGATATAAATTATTTAATTTAGCTAAACAATGTGGGCTTAATCGCCTTCAGCTAATATACATTTTCAGCTAAACAATATTTGACTATTGCCCGTAAGAAATATCGCCCCACCCCTATATGTAAATAGTCGCGGAGCATTACGGACAGTTACTTGAGCGTATCATGGAAGCTTGCTCCAGTCAGCTAACAGATAAAGGTAACCGTTTATGTTCGCTACGTTTATGATCGACCAGCTAGATGCGTTGATGCTTGCGCGTATCCAGTTCGCATTTGTAATCTCCTTTCACATCGTCTTTCCAGCCTTTTCCATTGGGCTTGCTAGCTTTTTGACTGTTCTTGAATTTCGTTGGCTTCGAACTGGCGAACCTATCTATGCCGAAGTCTATAAACATTGGGTCAAGATATTCGCCGTTGTATTCGGTCTGGGTACGGTATCGGGTGTGGTCATGTCCTACCAGTTCGGTACCAACTGGGCCGTTTTCGCTGATAAAGCAGGTAACGTCTTAGGGCCACTACTTGCCTATGAAGTGTTAACCGCATTTTTCTTAGAAGCTTCATTCTTAGGTATTATGCTGTTTGGTTGGGGCCGCGTTAGTAAGCGCATGCACTTTGCATCGACTGCAATTGTGGCTGTAGGGACTCTGATCTCAGGATTTTGGATTTTATCTGCCAACAGCTTTATGCAGACACCGCAAGGCTTTATGGTCGGTGC
>JBBSUA010000118.1:0-6299 GCA_038235315.1 Pseudomonadales bacterium
AATATAGGTCACTACCTCTTCAGGTTCAAGATAAGTCTTAACCATCAGAATGGGGCCAAAGATTTCTCGAGTATCAATCTCCATCTGATCCGTACTATCAAAAATTAAGGTTAGTGGAAATTTACGATTGACGGCGTCCGCTGGTTGCTCACTCAAATTAATCACCGTAGCGCCTTTATCATTAGCTTCACTGATACAACGACTTAAGCGTTGAAACGAGCGATCATCAATGATGGAGGTGTAATCTTTACTATGAATATCAGGGACGTGTTGCTTGACCCAATCTTTTACCGTTTGGATAAACTGCTCTTTTTGTGATTCGTGCACAAACAGATAATCGATATTGGTGCATATTTGTCCTGCATTAAACTGCTTGACGAACATGATCCGCTCGACGGCTTTTGCTAAAGGATAGTTGGGATCAATCACCGCAGGTGACTTGCCACCTAACTCTAGCGTTACGGCCGTCAAGTTCTCCGCTGCCGCTGCCATGACTTTTTTGCCAGTAGCGCCAGAACCTGTGAAGATTAAATGATCTAAAGGTAATTTTGAGAAAGCAATGCCTACACCACCTGTCTCATCAAAAACTTGCAACTTTTCAGGCTCAAAATACTTCGGGAATAACTGCATCAATAGCGCAGCCAAATGACGTGAATTCTCTGAGAGTTTCACCATCGCTTTATTACCTGCTGCAAAGACGGCAGAGAGCTGCGTAAACATTAAATTGATTGGAAAATTCCATGGCACGATTAAACCTATGACACCCAAAGGTTGTGGAATCAAACGGTTTTTTGCACCAAAATAAATAGTCAGATCCACTTTGCGTTTTTGCACTTTATTCCATTTTTTGAGATGCTTAATACTGCTGCTGATATCATCAGTCGCCGTAATAATTTCGGCTAACAAAGTCTCATGTCTTGAGCGATTACCATAATCACGATGAACCGCATCAATCAACTCTTCACGATGATTATTGATGAGCGCTTTTAAATTTTGTAAATGATTTTTCCTTACGGCAAGGCTTTCAATACCTTCCTTTTGTGCGTGATTTTTTTGCAATTGTAGACAATCACTCAACCGCTTTGCTATGTCTGAATGTTCAAATTCCATTTGCATAATTCTTCCTATTAGCGCGAATATAGTAATGGCTCAATGACGTTTCTCACTTTTCATTGAAACCTTGACTATTGAACTGTAGCAGAACAATCACAGTATCGCTTGACAATATGGGACATAAATTTGATATTATAGGACATTGGGTTAAAAATTAGAAAGAATTACAAGCTAAGCAGGCGTATTTTATGGGAAATTACATTAGGGCAGCTGGTCTTAGCGGCTTCGAGGATTTAGTTCGCAGTTATGGCGGCGATCCTATCGATATTCTTAGTAGAGTTGGCATATTACCGTCTATGATAAGCGACCCCGACTCCCTGATTGACTACGACCGATATTTGAATTTATTAGAATTAGCCGCACTCATTTGTAAAGAAGAATGCTTTGGCTTAAAGCTAGGGGTCAATCAAAACATCCGAACGATAGGTCTCATTGGCGTTTATATGTCTAGGCAAAATAGTATCTTAGAGTCCTTACAAGTCGCTCAAAAATACATTTACATTCACGCAAAAGGCTTCGTTTTTTATGTCAATCAACAGCCTAATAAACTCTGTGAGCTAAATATCGTCAGTCAAAATACACAAACGATAGATAGACCGCAAAAAGTACAGCTCTCTATTTGTTTGATTCGTAACATTATAAAAGACTTAATCAGTCCAACGTGGCGTCCAGAAAAAATAAAGTTAAAGCAGAACCCCACACTTGAATCTCAACAGTTATTAACTAAAATATTTGACTGTGAGGTGGAGTTCAATGCCAAGAAGGATGCTTTATACTTTTCCACAGATTTTTTAGCACATAAACCCTACTATTTTAACGATGATTTGATCAATCAACTCATTGTGCAGCAATTAGAAGGCCAAAGTACTCAACCTATCAACGATGATACTTTTTTAATAGAAAGCGCTATGAAAATGCTATTGGCTACGGGTGATTGTAGTATTACAAACGTCGCATTGTGTGTGGGACAACACCCAAAAAAGATACAGCGTCAGTTAAAAGAAAAGGGTACAAGTTATCGATATTTATTAGAGGACGTACGGAAAAAAGAAGTCATGCGCATCTTTAATACCGATAGCATTAACCTAACCGACGTTGCCCTTCAGCTGGGCTACGCTGAACTGTCTATCTTTAGTCGCCAATTTAAAACTTGGTTTGATATGACACCAACAGAATGGAAAAATCAGTCTTAATATTAAGCCCAACATGTCTTTAATGATGTTGCTGGTGAAGTTGTTAAAATTAAGATTTGCATTATTAGCCACTCTATTTGGCATTGCCTGCGTAATTACTAATTTAATCCCCATATATAGTAGCTACAATCAATTCATCGTAAAAAAGATACCTGTATAGCGACGCGCTACTGGAATAAATTTTTTTTGCTTGCTGTACCTACGCAGACAGAGGCTGCAAAAAGTTTATTCCAGTAGCACTGTACCGTTTTTAAACTGAATTGACCATACGGCGAAAAGCAAGAGTATTAGAACAAACGGAGCACTCAATGACTAATGAAATATGGTGGCGGCTTGGTTTCTTTTTTAGCATTTTAGTGATAATGATGCTGCTTGAATGGCGAAAACCAGCCCGCAAATCACCTATTAAAAGTGGCAAGCGTTGGTTCGCTAATTTCGGATTAGTATTTGCCTCATCACTCCTTGCGCGCTTAGCAGTACCAATCGGTCTGACTGCGGTGGCACTTTATACCCAGCAACATGGTATCGGCTTATTTAATCTAATACAGCTACCAAGTATCGTAGTCATCGTGCTGAGTTTAGTTTTGCTCGATATTCTAATATATTGGCAGCATCGCTTGTTTCACCGAGTGCCTATGCTATGGCGTTTGCACCGTGTACATCATGCCGATGCGCATGTCGATACCAGTACGGGTCTTAGATTTCACCCAATTGAGATTATTTTGAGCATCCTTGTAAAGCTAGTCGCCGTCGTTGTATTGGGCGTACCTGCTATAGCAGTACTGATATTTGAGATAGCATTAAACGGTTTGGCGCTATTTAATCATGCCAATATTCGCCTGCCACCAGCTATTGAAAAACCCCTTCGCCTTATACTAATGACCCAAATTCTGCATCGTATTCACCATAGCCAAGTCGTGTCTGAGACCAATTCAAACTATGGCTTTAGCGTTATTTGGTGGGATAAATTATTCGGTAGCTATAAAAGTGTCGCAAAAAAAACCGATAGTCAAATTGATATCGGTTTGATTGAATACTCTACTGCTAAACAAACTGCGTCACTTTGGAACTTATTAATTATGCCCTTTAGAAGCAAATGATCTGCCCTTCCTAGCAATGGCGAGCCGTGCTCACTTTGGGACATTATAGGCGCTCGAGCTACCTTACCGCTTTTATCGCCCGATTATACTTGTTGAGCAAATCTTGCTTGCTGTGTCTTTCCTATATCAACCTGGCTATAGTTTTACCGTTTTTAAGGCTTGTGCTAACTGCTTATTGTAAGCAGCCATCTGTAGGCATTATCTCAAGTGGAAGATTACTTTCTCCCAGTGCTTCTAGTAGGTTGATTTCAATAGTGCGCGATAAAGCAGTAAGCGGCAGATGGTTAGCGTCCACACCAAAAGGATCGGTGATCTCCTCACTAAGGGCATCCAAGCCAAAAAAAGTATACGCAATTACGCCACAGATTAAAGGGGTGACCCAGCCCAAAGAAGTTGCCAAGCTAAAAGGCAACATAAAACAATATAGATAGGTCGTGCGATGCACTAATAGGGTATAAGCAAATGGCAGTGGCGTATTTTGAATGCGCTCGCAGGCAGCCAAGACCACAGTCATAGAGGTCAGACGCTCATCCATATTTTGTATCATGAGATCTGATGATAATTGCTGGCGTCGACTATAACCAAGCTGCTTGCCCATCAGCCGTAGCAGATACTCGGGTAAATTTCCTGCTTGGCGCATACTGATGTGATGCGCAGGTTCGACAAAGCGCTCAACGTCCTGCCACGGCGAAGTATTACGAAGTCTGTGTCGCAGTGCATGAGCAAAAGCAATGGTCAAATGGATCATACATCGCTGAGTATCGCGTCCAATCTTAGTGTCTTCATCGATAAAAGAAAGTACTTGACGTGTCAGACTACGAGAATCAAATACTAACTGCCCCCATAACCCACGAGCCTCCCACCAGCGCTGATAGCTTGCATTGTTACGAAAGCCAAGAAACAATGATAAAGCGATCCCTAGCAGTGTGAAAGGCGCCGTACTATAAGAGGAAAAAGAGCTTGGAATCCAGTGCTGAACCGCTGATATCAAAGCACTGAGCAGAGTGATTAATAGAATTTGGGGATAGATGTGTGGAATTACAGAGCCGCGCAAGGTAAAAAGTATTCTGAATGCATTCGGTTTTTGCCAGACAATCATGTCAACTTCCTATCGATGAAATTGGTATACGCAGTATCAAATACATGATTTGATCGATGATACGACTACCGCAATTATTGAGGCGCCAGCTATTGAAACGCTAAAGGTCGGCAATTTTAGCACTAAAGCTTTTATTTCTGTTACACCAGTTATGAATCAAATAGAATACCGTTAGTAAATACAGTCAACACTATATGTACGGTTAGCATCCACTCTTGGGTCGGTGATGACAGTAGAATTAAGTATGAAGATAAACATCAAGGGCAGCATATAATCATCAACACTATATAGACGCTTATGTTGAATGGTTATTACTCTTCTGGCTTATCGAATAATTTTTCAATAGGTTTGCTATGAATGGTCGAGCTGTTAAACATTGATTTATTACCCGTATCCCCTTCTGTCCAAAAATTGATATTGAATTGAGCATCGTCACTTAATTCTACTCTGTGCCAATATTCAGGTGGGCTAACAGCAAATTGTCCCGCTTCAATGACTATAGTTTGCTCAGGTTCAGTAGCGGCTTCATTGGCAAACCCATGAAAAGTAACCGTGCCTTGCATGACGCAAATCTGACCAAACACACCTGTCGCCGTATTGTGATGCGTTAGTAGAGCCGAAGGGACTTTATCTTTAGTGAAGAAATGAGTGGAACGTTTTATTTTCCAATGGCTTGGGATTACTTGACGGTTCATGATAACTCCTTGGTTATTATTTTTTTAATTGAATGATTCTCATTTATAATGATACTCTAAAAACAGATCCCAGTATAGATGTTTACCCTATTTTGATTAGCTATTCTCACTTGATTTATTAAAATTTATTATAAATTAGGATAGTTTTGCTTATGATTAAGCCGTTTCCAATGTAATGATGTCACTATAACTCGATCTAACACCTTTTTAATAACCCTTCACAAGCGAGCCAATTTTTTAACGTTGCTCTATAATAAAATCTAACATACCTTTTAACCTATAATGTATAAGAGTTTTAAAGCTTTAAGTTGTGCATATTTTTCTTTATGTGCCATAATCTATCTTTATATTTTAAATCTTAATTGGCTTAATACATATGAGACTATTAGACAAGCGGCTCACTGTGTTAGAATACTGCTTTTTTGTCTATACTTGTCATAGATAGTAAGTTTAATTACTGGTCGCACTGTCATCTAGGGTAAACGTTCATCATGATTTTTTTTAAAACTCAGCAATCGCTGTGCGTTACTGTTGCCTTCACATTTATGATTGGGCTAACCTCAGGGTGCACTACCATTAACTCTGGATTACAGGCAGGTGACTTACCTCCCAATGGCGCGTTTACAGCAGCTAATGGCATTCAATTTAACGTGCAACCCCTTAGCCTAGCAACGCTGCCTCCTAAACAAACGATCGTTAGGCCTAGTAGTGACTTATCTCGTTTGATTAAAACCTCCAATCGCGTAGACTATCGCATTGCTCAAGGTGATGTCCTAAGCATTATCTTAGTTGGCTACCCTGACATTAGCTCTGCTGGTGCCTCTGGTTATCCTGTTGATCAGCAAGGCTTTGTGCAATATCCATTAATAGGGCGTATTAAAGCCAGTGGCATGAGTGTGCCGCAGTTTACTGCAAATCTGAGTGGTCAGCTAAAGCGCTACCTCAAATACGCAGATCCGCAAGTCAAAATCGTTGACTATCGTGGTAATAAGTTTTTTATTGACGGTGAAGTAGCTAAGCCTGGGGAATTTAGTATCGCTGATGCGCCAGTGTCGCTCTATAGCGCTATTTCTATGGCAGGCGGTGCCACAGCAGCAGG
>JBBSUA010000119.1:0-6199 GCA_038235315.1 Pseudomonadales bacterium
GCCATCTTAAATGATAGCTCATCCGAATCGACGTCATGGTAAGAGCCGTCATACAACGTCGCTTTTACACCAACGATTGGATAGCCAGCAAGTACGCCATTTTTCATGCGTTCTTGAATACCCTTATCAACAGCACCATGGAATTCTTTTGGTACCGTACCACCAACAACTTCTTCAGCGAATTCATATAACACTTCGCCTGCTGGATCAAGAGGCTCAAGACGTAACCAAACGTGCCCGAATTTACCACGACCACCAGTCTGACGTACGAACTTGCCTTCTTGATTAACCGTTTCACGAATGGTTTCGCGATAAGCAACTTGAGGCGCACCAATATTAGCTTCAACATTGAATTCACGCTTCATACGATCGACTAGAATCTCAAGATGTAGCTCACCCATACCGCTGATGATAGTCTGACCAGATTCTTCGTCAGTATGAACACGGAAAGAAGGATCTTCTTTCGCTAAACGACCTAAAGCAATAGACATTCTTTCTTGGTCAGCTTTAGTCTTAGGTTCAACAGCTAGACTGATAACTGGATCTGGAAATTCCATACGCTCAAGCGTGATAACATTGCTTTCGTCACACAGAGTATCGCCAGTAGTTACATCTTTCATGCCGACTAGAGCGGCGATATCACCCGTACGAATTTCTGCAAGCTCTTCTTGAGCATTTGCCATCATCTGTACGATACGGCCAACGCGCTCACGTTTCATTTTAACTGGGTTATAAACGCTGCCACCTTGCTTGATAACGCCTGAATAAACACGGACGAAGGTTAGGTTACCAACGAACTTGTCGTTCATGATCTTAAATGCTAGTGCTGAGAAAGGTGCGTCATCTGATGCTTCACGAGTGCCTTCGCTCTCTTCTTTATCATCAAGAATACCTTTAATAGCAGGTACATCCATTGGCGCTGGTAAATACTGAATGACTGCATCCAGCATTTTTTGAACGCCTTTGTTTTTAAAGGCAGTACCACAAAGCAATGGAATGATTTCGTTGTCGATTGTCAACTGACGAATAGCACTGTTGATTTGCTCTATAGACAATTCACCATTTTCAAGATACTCATTCATGAGCTCTTCATTGGCTTCAGCCGCACTTTCTACTAGATATTCGCGATATTCTTCCGCTTTTTCTTGTAGTTCAGCTGGAATTTCACGCTCGTCATAATCCATACCTTGAGATGCTTCGTCCCAATAGATGGCTTTCATAGTAACTAAATCAACCACGCCTTCAAAGTCATCTTCTTTACCAATAGGGATAACGATAGGTACTGGCTTGCCGCCTAAACGAGTTTTGATTTGGTCGATAACACGGTAGAAATCAGCACCAACGCGATCCATTTTGTTTACGAATGCAAGACGTGGTACTTTATATTTATTTGCCTGACGCCATACGGTCTCAGACTGTGGCTGTACGCCGCCTACTGCACAATAAACCATGCAAGCGCCATCAAGCACACGCATAGAACGTTCAACTTCAATAGTGAAGTCAACGTGACCTGGGGTGTCAATGATATTGATACGGTGTTCATCAAATTGCTTTGCCATACCTGACCAAAAGCAAGTGGTTGCCGCTGAAGTAATAGTAATACCGCGCTCTTGTTCTTGCTCCATCCAATCCATGGTGGCTGCGCCATCATGGACTTCACCAATCTTGTGACTGACGCCGGTATAGAATAAGACACGCTCAGTAGTAGTCGTTTTACCAGCATCAATGTGCGCAGAGATACCAATATTGCGATAGCGCTTTAGGGGAGTCTTACGAGCCATAGTGTTTTCCTAAGGAAAGTCGTGTATGTATTAATGTGTTTTGTTTCTCTACCTTATACCTCTAGCAAAAGCAGTCGGCCTTTGCGTTCTACTATTTGATTGACCTAATACAGTCAAAAATAATAAAAATTAAGAAGATAATGGCATCGGATCTAAATTGTTGTCTTGATAGATAGTCGCCATTCAAGTCTCTTAACAATTCATGTCAATCAACTATTAAATGCATAATGACGATAATCAGTAGAGTAGATAAACAATAACGTGATTAACTGACAAATCAGTTAATCACGGTTGGCAGTTTTTACATTATCTATGAATTAATATCGTTAATAATAAAAACTACTCTAGATTCTAAGCAAGCCTAGAAACGGTAATGTGAGAATGCTTTGTTAGCATCTGCCATACGGTGAACTTCGTCACGTTTTTTCATAGCATTACCTTTGCCTTCTGATGCATCACCTAGCTCGCCTGCTAAACGCAGTGCCATTGATTTTTCAGAACGCTTAGCAGCCGCTTCAGCTAACCAACGCATAGCCAAGGCAGTACGACGGGAGGGGCGTACTTCCATTGGTACTTGATAAGTTGCACCACCGACACGGCGAGCTTTTACTTCTACTAAAGGACGTACTTTTTCAAGAACATCTTCAAAAAAAGCAACTGGATCTTCAATATTTCGTTTTTGGGCTACAGTTTCTAAAGCACCATAAACAATACGCTCAGCAGTAGATTTTTTACCATGGCTCATCACGTGATTGATGAATTTAGCGATGGTTTGGCTACCAAACTTAGGATCCGGTAGGATCTCACGGGTAGCGACGACGCGACGTCTTGGCATAATAATAATCCTTGTCTTCAGGAGTGTCTGACATACACAATCTCGTACCAGTCATACTAGTGGGACGTAGCAGCGAGTTGTCAGTCAGCCTTACTGCATGGTGATAAGTGAGGCATTACTCACACTATATTTATTAAGTTAAAATATAGTACTTGTATCGCTAACACTAAACCCATGCACAGTTAATGGGGTGTACAAATAAGCTCAGCACAAATTATGCTTTAGGCTTCTTCGCACCATATTTAGAACGACCTTGTCTACGGTCTTTTACGCCAGCGCAATCTAATGCACCGCGAACAGTGTGATAACGTACACCTGGTAGATCTTTTACACGACCACCACGGATAAGCACAACACTATGCTCTTGTAAGTTATGACCTTCACCACCGATGTAGCTTGATACTTCATAACCTGAAGTCAAACGTACACGACATACTTTACGCATGGCTGAGTTAGGTTTTTTAGGCGTGGTAGTATATACACGAGTACATACACCGCGACGTTGTGGGCACGCTTGCAACGCAGGAACTTTTGACTTTTCCTTGATTGTTTTGCGACCCTTGCGAATCAATTGGTTAGTTGTTGCCATGAGGCATCCTTCTCCCGTTTGGTATAAAACAAAAAAATGGGTTAATCCACTATCCATTCTACGTGAAACGCAGACATCAAGGGTACCCATTTTTAGGACAATGTATTATAAAGATATGTTGCTGATATTTCAACCACTTATAGGTAGTTTTACTTTACAACTCTTAATAGATGTGTATAAAACTCATTCTACTCTATAAAATTCGAAATAATCTATTTTTTGCTAATCTCTAAATGGTGATATTGTGTCGCTTTTCAAGAGGCATTTTGCACAATATCACTCATCATAATTTTATTAAATGATGAACTAAAAAAGATTAGTTAGCTATATTTACTTAAGTTACTTGCTCACCTTAGCGGTTTGCTTCTCTTCAGCGCTTTTGTCAGTATCTTTGCTTTCGCTAGATTTCTTAACTTTTTCTGATTTGCTGCTGTCAGATTTAGTGCTATTGGAGGTATTTTTATCTACTGATTCTTTTACTTCTTCATCTTTGACAGCGTTGTCTTTGTTAGGGCTATCAGATTTTTGCTTGTCTGATTGATCCTTTGCATCGCTGTTATTTTGCTCTGTGGTATTTTTATCTTTTTCATTAGTCTGATTGTCTTGTTCAGTGTCAGAACTTTTTTTGATTTTGGCTTCACTGCTACTATCATCAGTGATGGCACGATTAGCCAACTTTGCTTCGGGTGCGAAGGTTGCTTGCGCAACACCAATCACCTCTTCTATCAGACGACTGTTATAACGCATGCCAACAATCACAGCAGTAGCTGGTAAAAAGCGACGAATCCAAGATAGGTTGATTTGATCTAGATCAATACCCACTTGACTGGCAATGCTGTCCACTTGTTCAGCATAAAAATTCACGTTTTTGTTCTTTAGGCCTAAGTTTTTCAGCTCACTATGCAGACCATTGCCTTGAGCATTGTCTAACAAGCCTTTGCCAACACCGATACCTGCAAGCAACGCTTGTTTTTCTTGCATCTTACTTAAGTCTGCGTTTGCTAGTAGCTCATAGGCCATTTTTACACCTTGCTTACCAGTCAACGGCTTATCGTATACCGCAGCCAATTGATAAACGGTACGTAGTGAAACTAACAATAACCATAATGTATCTGCAAGCAGTCCAGGTAATCCTGCTAAACCTGTAATACCGCCTAAAGTCGCCAAAGCACGGTTCTGATTGGCAATGTCAGTAGCTAGAGCATAACGCTGCTCATTATCTAAGCTACCGATATCCGCAAAACGATGCTCATTTGGTAAGTCCAGTTGACTCCAGCCAGAGGCTAGTTTAGCAATCTGTGCGAAGGCACCATCAACGGTAGATTGGAATAAGCTATTGGGAACCACTTTTTTGGCATATTTACCGTAGGTCGCGAAACGTGTGCCTATTAGTTGTTGTGTGGCCTTTAAGGTTTGCTCACGAAACAAATCTTGCTGATAATCGTTGTCGCCGAGATTGACCGCTTTATACTGGCGTGGCTTACCTGTTTTTGCATTGGCACTATCAATAAGTGAGCCTACGCGCTCAAGATTATTACGAGTAAAATGACCAATAGAGCTGATACCTTTAGAGAGAGTGTTACGCTTTGCCATTATTATTTCCTTAAAATGATAAATAGAGTAATGAACATTAGATTGCTATATATTATTAGATTTTTTTGTAATTTGACAGAACCATTATAATGATAAGGGTCATAAATTTACAGGCACTTATAAGTGACTTATTGTGAGTTTTTTGCTTAGACTCTTATCTTAGCTAGATGCTTGTAGTCCTGTCAGTGCTAACAATGTTATTAGATTCATAAAGTTTGTATCCAAAGATGTGAGTAACTTATGCTTAATAAATGCTTGATACTATCTTTGCTAGATGAGTTCTAACTCTGATAGATGAGTTCTAATAAATGATCAGTTAAGTACTTTACTGAAATAATTGTATGTTAAAAAACCATACATTATAAAAATTAATTTGTCGTTGAGCAAATATTTTGCAATGTGGATACGCTATCATTGCTGCAATTAAGGTATGCTTGTACACTGAGTTGAGATTAGTGGCACCCTTAACCTCAGAACAACTTTAATAGTCTATATTTATCAGTAAGCAAAATTAAAATGAGTAACGTTAAAATAATAACCGTTGATATATACATTTCGAACATTTGCAATGAGCATCTAACATAAGGAATAAATTATGCGCCGAGTAGTTATCACAGGAGCAGGGATCGTCTCTTGTATCGGACACGATTTAGCTAGCGTTACTACTGCCCTCAAACAAGGGCAATCTGGTATTACTTTTAATGAGTCTTACGCTGAGCATGATTTTAAATCACAGGTCAGTGGCAGTATCGATAAATCAGTGCTAGATACGTCCGCTATTGATCGTAAGCTTAAGCGATTTTTTAGTGATGCGAGTTTATACGCTTATGTCAGTGCGCTAGATGCCATCAAACAGTCTGGATTATCACTGGATACTATCAGTCAGAATCCCCGTGTGGGTGTGGTTGCAAGCTCTGGCGGTGCCTCAACAGAAAATGTCGTGATGGCTGTCGATGCTATGCGCGAAAAAGGCTTGCGCGGTGTCGGTGCGATGGCAGTTCCCAAAACTATGGGCAGCTCCGTATCAGCAGCGCTCGCAACGGGTCTAAAGATTCATGGCATCTCCTACTCTATCTCTTCTGCTTGCGCGACCTCAACACACTGCATAGGTCATGCGGCTGAGCTCATACAATTAGGTAAAGCAGATGTGATACTGGCTGGCGGTAGTGAAGCTGAGCACTGGACACAGTCCTGCATGTTTGATGCGATGGGCGCGATGAGTACTCAGTATAATGAAACACCCAAACAGTCCTCACGAGCTTACGACAAAGACCGCGACGGTTTTGTGATTGCCGCAGGTGGTGCGATGGTCGTGGTCGAAAGCTTAGAGCATGCCCAAGCACGTGGTGCGAATATCTTAGCCGAAATTGTCGGTTATGGCGCGACGTCTGATGGTGCTGA
>JBBSUA010000120.1:0-6122 GCA_038235315.1 Pseudomonadales bacterium
ACGGTCACGATATCGACTGTAAACTTGATGGTTATGGCCCCATGAAACTTAAATCGTCAGTCGTTAAAAAAGCTTAATTTTTATAAAATAATAGAGACTATTTATGAGTACTAAAATTATGAGCACTAAAAACGAACAACTCTTTGCCCAAGCCCGTAAACATATTCCCGGTGGCGTGAACTCACCAGTCCGTGCCTTTGCTGGCGTTGGTGGGACACCTGTATTTATGCACCGTGCTAGCGGCAGCAAGATTTATGATACCGAAGACAATGCCTATATCGATTATATCGGTTCGTGGGGACCTATGATCTTAGGTCATGCTCATCCAAAAGTGATTGATGCGGTCAAAAAAGCGGCGGAAGATGGTTTGAGCTTTGGTACGCCAACGCCGTTTGAAACTACCGTTGCTGATAAAATTTGCGAAATCGTTCCTAGCGTGGAGATGATACGGATGACGAGCTCCGGTACAGAGGCAACGATGAGTGCGATTCGTCTAGCTCGTGGTTTTACCGGTCGTGACAATATCGTCAAATTCGAAGGCTGCTATCATGGTCATTCGGACAGCTTGTTGGTTAAAGCAGGCTCAGGAATGCTTGATATCGGTGAGCCAACATCAAAAGGCGTACCAGCGGATTTTGCTAAGCATACGATTACCTTGCCTTATAACGATCCACAAGCCATTAAAGACTGTTTTGAAAAATGGGGTGACACCATTGCTTGCGTTATCGTCGAGCCAATCGCTGGCAACATGAATATGGTCATTCCAGACCAAGCGTTTCATGATACCTTGCGCGAGCAGTGCACTGAACACGGTGCGGTATTAGTTTTTGATGAAGTGATGACTGGCTTTCGCGTCGGTCTTGGTGGCGCACAAGCGCACTTCGGTGTTGAGCCTGACTTAACTTGCTTCGGCAAAATCATTGGTGCTGGCTTGCCCGTTGGTGCCTTCGGTGGCAAGCGCGAAATTATGGAATGTATCGCTCCGATGGGCGGCGTCTATCAAGCGGGTACGCTGTCAGGCAATCCACTCGCCATGCGTGCGGGGATTGCGATGTTTGAGGATTTAACGGTAGAGGGCTTCTATGAGGAACTGTCTGCAAAGGTTGATCATCTGATAGATGGTATCCAAGCTGCTGCTGATAAGCATGGTATTCATTTGCGCACCAATAAGCTTGGCGGTATGTTTGGTATGTTCTTTGTTAAAGATAGCGACACAGCGACGCCGCTAAACTTTGATGACGTGACCGAATGCGATATGGATCATTTTAATACGTTCTTTCACGGTATGTTAGATCGCGGCATTTATCTCGCACCATCCGCTTATGAAGCGGGCTTTATGTCTATCAAGCATAGCGATGAGGATTTAGAGACCTCTATTAAAGCAGCTGACGAGATATTTGCAGAAATGGCTAAAGCTTAATAAATTCGTCTAAAGTATTAATAATAAAGAATCAGCATGAGTTATCGTGCTGATTCTTTATTATTAAAAATCTTTGTTATTAAACGCTTTAAAATATTCACTACTAAACAAGTCCAATAGTGGCTTACTTTTGCTTGATTTTATCAAACTTCGTATCTTTTAGGCTTAATTTGCCACGCAGTACATCGCCGTACATACGAAAATCGCTGGCAAAGCTTTGTAGCGGAAACTTAAAAGAGGCTGGTTTGTTCTTTTCAAAAAAGAAGTGCCCGACCCATGCACAGGCATAACCTGCAGCGATACCTTTAATCAATGGCTTGGGTGAGCGGTTTTTGACAGATTTAGCCAAACCCAATAGTCCAAAACTACTGCCTGCAAAGTGCAAGCGACGGCACGCTATATTTTGATGCTCCTCTAAATAAAAGTCATAAAATTTTTGTTTCACTTGTGGCTCGGTTTTTATAATGTCGCTGGTGCTTTTAGTATTATTGTCGGTATCGATATTCGTTTTAAAAGCGGTTTTTGCTTGCTGAGTCGTCTGATTGGTCATGATAGCTTCCTTTGCTCATTGATAATTTAAGATTATGGCGTATTAAAAATTCCAGATCATTGTGTTTGTGAGGTTTTAATGTGTAGAAGTATCATATGTCAGGTATAGTCATTTCTAAATAAAATCGATACGTTACTATTGTCGTGCTTTTGGGGTATATTTTACTTGCTTGCTGTGCCTACGCAGACAGAGGCTGCGTAAAATATATCCCAAAAGCACTGTATCAGTTCTAAAGTGAATCGACTATAAGGTGTTGTTATTTATAATATATTACCATTCTTAAATGTAGCAAACGTCTATAGCGAATACAAGCATTTGATAGAGACTGGTTATGCGGTTATTTATAGCTTTTGAGTAATATAGTATCTTGCTTGCCTGAGTTTGGCATAAATGCTTTAATGACAACACTTGTTTATGCTAGTTGTATTTGATAGCTATACACTTAGTGATATCGAAATAATCAGTCAACCCAATAATCAATCAAATAGGTAACTATTCCTCTCATGATTAATAAATACCTTGGAAACCCACCGCTTGCCGATGATGAACTGATTGCTGCTATTGATATTGGTTCAAACAGTTTTCATTTGGCTATCGCTCGTCTCGATCATGGTGAAGTTCGAAAAGTCGTTTCTATGTCTGAAAAGGTACAATTGGCGGCAGGTTTAGATGAGCGCAATATCTTAGGCGCCGCCGCTGAACGCCGTGGTCTTGAGTGCCTAAGCCGTTTTGTGGCACGCTTGGATTCAGTACAGCCTGAGCGCATTCGGATTGTCGCCACTAACGCCTTGCGCCAAGCGAAAAACGCCAATGACTTTATTAAACGCGCTAATGAAATCCTACCAAAACCGATTGAAGTCATCTCTGGACGTGAAGAGGCGCGGCTCATTCATTTGGGCGTTTCCCATACCAATGCCAGTAGCGATAAGCGCTTGGTGATAGATATCGGTGGCGGCTCTACAGAGTTTATCGTTGGTCAAGGGTTCGAGCCTTTATTGACTGAAAGCTTACAAATGGGCTGTGTCGCCTTTACCCAAAAGTTCTTTGCTGATGGTCAGATCACTGATAAAGCTTTCATTAATGCTATTAGTGCTGCGCGTAAAGAGGTACTGGCTATCAATGGTCAGTACCAAAAAACGGGTTGGAATAGTGTAATCGGCTCTAGCGGTACTATCAAGGCGGTGCGTAATGTACTGGTATCTAAGGGTTGGGCGGACGATCAAGAGCGCATCACTTATAAAGGTGTCAAAAAGTTAGAAAAATTGCTGATAACACTCGGTGATGTAAATGATATTGAGTTAGAAGGTGTCAAAGAGCACCGAAAGGCAGTATTTCCAGCGGGGGTTGCCGTATTACGTGCCATTATGAATGTATTCGGTATTGAGACTATCGCCTATTCTGACGGGGCGCTGCGTGAAGGCGTCATGTATGACATGCTCGGGCGCTTTGCTAGCGAGGATGTACGTGACCGTAGCGTGCTGGCGCTTATGAAGCGTTATTCAGTGGACAAAAAGCAGGCTCGCCAAGTGGTCAGAACCAGCCGTCATTTATTGAAGCAAGTTAAAGACGACTTACAGTTGAATAGTATTGATGCTGATGTTTTAAGACGTGCTGCCTATTTGCATGAGATCGGTCTGGCGATAAGCCACAGTAACTATCATCGGCACAGTGCTTATTTGCTTGAAAACTCGGATATTCCCGGGTTTTCACAAGTCGATCAAAAGCGCATGGCACAGTTGATGCTGAGTCATAGGCGTAAGCTAAAAGGGGATATACTTGAGCAAACGTGTCTGATAGGTGGTGATCAACTGGTCTATTTGTGCTTGCTGCTCAGGCTTGCAGTACTGGCACATCATAGCCGTAGTGAATATGAATTACCTGATATGCAGCTCGTAATCACAGATACTAACAGTTGGCAGATTACCGTCAGCACTGACAAAAAACACTACGCTTTCTTGTTTTCAGATCTTTGTGCTGAGATTGAACAATTTGCAAAATGGGGAATCAAGCTTACGGTTATTGAGGTTTAACTCAATGCGGCATTCTTGTTTTCGTCTTAAGATAATAGATTTGACTAAATAAAGGCACTACAAAAGCGTAGTTACCAGTAATGCCACGGATATATAAACTGTGCTACTATAGCTTTTATTGAGTTTACAACTGTACTGTTGTGTGCATCTTATTAATCAACGTACGTAATAATTGCCTCATACATAACGATATAAAACGACAAAAAGGATACGTCTATGAGTACCGTCTGGGATAGCGTTCAGCTTGCAAGACATGCTAAACGTCCATTGTTTATGGACTATGTTAATCAGTTGTTTACAGAGTTTGATGAATTGCACGGTGATCGTGCTTTTGCGGATGATAAGGCGATCATTGGCGGTTTGGCACGCTTAGATGGCATGCCAGTGATGGTAATAGGTCAACATCGTGGGCGCAGTACTCGTGAGCGTATTGAACATAACTTCGGTATGGCAAACCCTGAGGGTTATCGTAAAGTTATCCGCTTAGTAAGAATGGCCGAACGCTTTAATATTCCGGTGATGACCTTTGTGGATACTCAAGGCGCATATCCAGGCATCGGCGCTGAAGAGCGTGGACAGGCGCAAGCAATTGCTGAGAGCATCGCGGTATTTTCTAGTCTAAAAGCGCCTATCATTGTAACCATTATTGGTGAAGGTGGTTCAGGTGGCGCGCTTGCTATAGGGGTTGGCGATAAAGTTAATATGCTACAAAACAGTATTTATTCAGTAATCTCTCCTGAAGGCTGTGCAGCTATTCTATGGAAAACAGCTGACAAGGCAAAAGATGCCAGTGAAGCTTTAAAATTGAACGCTATTAATCTATATCAAATGGGCTTGATTGATGCGGTCATTGAAGAAGGCGAGGGTGCACATGTGCATCCACAGCCAGTCATGAACGCTCTTAAGGCGTTGCTGCTTGAGCAGTTAGCTGAGATTAAAGATATGGATGCCGATGAACGTTGTGAGCAACGCTATAACAAGCTCAAAGCCTTTGATTCAGAAGTCATGTTGCCTTGTTAATCATTTGGTGCTAATTTTACATTAGCTGTTTTATATGAATATGAGCGTAAAAACGTGCTACTTTGTGGCACGTTTTTTTATGAGTGATACTGATGATGATCAGCAATGCTATTAAGTCATGTCCTATTAAGCCAATAGCAGCTATGGCTGTAGATACTGCATTAGCGAAGGCATTATTAGATAGTGTCACAGCCTATCTTCCACAGCTACACGGTCGTCGTATCTGGCTGGCGTGCAGTGGTGGTCGTGATTCGCTAGCGCTAGCAGCATTATGTGTACAGTTATATCATCAAGGCAGATTGCCATTTTTGCCACAGCTGTTGCATGTCGATCATGGTTTGCAAGCGGATAGTCATTACTGGGCACAGCATGTCTCTCAATGGGCATGTGCGCAATCTATACCGTGTCAGATTTTAACCGTCCATGTTTATGGTCATGACGAGCAAGCCGCTCGGCAAGCGCGTTATCAAGCCATGCTGTCACATATCAATCAAAATGATGTTTTGCTATTGGCGCATCATGCGGATGATCAAGCCGAAACGGTACTGATGCGCTTGATTCAAGGGGCTGGCGTCAATGGATTATCCGGTATGCAGGCATGGCGTACACAAATGCAAGGCGCGCGTCAAAACGTATTATGGCGACCTTGGTTATCAGTCCGTCGCGCCACTATCAGCAGCTATGCTCAGTCTCTACAATTGCCCTATATCGACGACCCTACTAATGAGAGTGGTGACAATGTCCGGAGTGGCTTACGACGAGACATTCTACCTGCATTATCAAACTACAATGCGAATGTCATTGAGAATATCGCTCGCAGCGCCCAACTGTTGAGTGACGCTCAAGCTACGCTTAATGCACAGGCAGAGCAGGACTTAGATCAGACTGCTATTGCTCAGTTATGCTATGCGCCTGTTCAACGTGTATTAGATATCGATAAGCTACACAATCTACCTGTACACCGCCAGCGTCAATTGCTGCACTACTGGCTGACGCAAGACGAACCGCTACCGCCTACCAAACAACTGGTAGATGATGTGCTGTGTTTGACCCAACGTCATGATCATAATCATCAAACCCAACTGTACTGGCAAGCGCGCAA
>JBBSUA010000121.1:0-6114 GCA_038235315.1 Pseudomonadales bacterium
GGTACGGTACTACAAAAAGGCTATAGCTTGAATGGTCGTCTATTGCGTCCTGCTATGGTACGTGTTGGTCAATAGTATGGTGAGCTGCATAACCCTTATTAAAGATAAGGATATTCACAAAACTTCACATAAAAATAAACCTTTGCGCTGTCATTGACTTGAAAAAATGCAAGCGCAAACCGATATAAAGCAACAAGTGACCATATTGGTCTGATCAGTCTAGTTTATTAGGGTTAACTGCGTTAGATAATTTGATAGACGTCAACCAAAATAGCTAGCAACTACTATAAACAGTAATTTAGAATAAAATTGGAGTAATTTATTATGGGTAAAGTAATTGGTATTGATTTAGGTACAACCAACTCATGTGTCGCCGTGATGGAAGGTGACAAAGTTAAAATCATTGAAAACGCTGAAGGGACACGTACAACGCCTTCAATCGTCGCTTATAAAGACGATGAGATTTTAGTGGGTCAATCAGCGAAACGCCAAGCCGTCACCAATCCGAACAACACTTTGTTCGCGATTAAGCGTCTGATTGGTCGTCGCTTTGATGACAAAGTTGTGCAAAAAGACATCGGCATGGTTCCTTACAAAATTGCTAAAGCTGATAATGGTGATGCTTGGGTTGAAGTGAATGGTAAAAAACTAGCGCCACCACAGGTTTCTGCTGAAATCTTGAAAAAAATGAAAAAGACAGCGGAAGACTATCTTGGTGAAGCGGTTACTGAAGCGGTTGTTACTGTACCCGCTTACTTTAATGATTCGCAGCGTCAAGCGACTAAAGATGCAGGTAAAATCGCTGGTCTTGATGTCAAACGTATCATTAACGAGCCAACTGCCGCTGCTTTAGCTTATGGCATGGATAAAAAACAAGGCGATCGCACGATTGCGGTTTATGACTTAGGTGGCGGTACGTTTGACGTATCAATCATCGAAATCGCTGACGTTGATGGCGAGCAGCAGTTTGAAGTGTTGGCGACTAACGGCGATACTTTCCTTGGCGGCGAAGACTTTGATTCAGCTTTGATTGAGTTCTTAGTCAGTGAATTCAAAAAAGATCAGGGCGTCAATATTAAAGGTGACTCTCTTGCTATGCAGCGTCTAAAAGAGGCTGCCGAAAAAGCCAAAATTGAGTTATCAAGTGCGCAAAGTACCGAAGTGAACTTGCCATACATTACTGCTGATAGCAGTGGTCCTAAGCATTTGGTCGTTACGATTAGCCGCTCGAAGTTAGAAAGTCTGACTGAAGACTTAGTTGAACGTACAATGGGTCCTTGTAAGATTGCCATTGACGATGCAGGCATAAAAACATCTGATATTGATGATGTTATCTTAGTAGGTGGTCAGACTCGTATGCCACTGGTACAGAAAAAAGTACAAGACTTCTTCGGTCAAGAGCCACGTAAAGACGTGAACCCTGACGAAGCTGTGGCTGCAGGCGCTGCGATTCAAGGTGCTGTATTGTCTGGTGACAAAACTGACGTATTGCTACTTGATGTGACACCTTTGACATTGGGTATCGAAACAATGGGTGGTGTACTGACGCCAATCATTGAGAAAAATACGATGATTCCGACTAAGAAATCACAGGTATTCTCAACTGCAGAAGACAATCAGCCAGCAGTAACAATTCAGGTCTATCAAGGTGAGCGTAAAATCGCTAACCAGAATAAACAGTTGGGTCGTTTTGACTTGACCGATATTCCACCAGCACCACGTGGTCTACCGCAAATCGAAGTCACCTTTGATATCAATGCTGACGGTATCATGAATATCTCAGCCACTGATAAAGGGACGGGTAAAGCACAAAGTATCCAGATTAAAGCGGATTCTGGATTGTCGGACGAAGAAGTCGAACAAATGGTGCGTGACGCTGAAGCCAATGCTGCCGAAGATGAGAAATTTGCTAATCTAGCGCAAGTGCGTAACGAAGCTGATGGTCGTATTCATGCGGTACGAAAAGCATTGAAAGATGCGGAAGACAAAGTATCTGAAGATGAGAAATCTTCTGTAGAAACTGCTATTTCTGAATTAGAGACTGCTGCTAAAGAAGACGATCATGACGATATTAAAGCCAAGCTTGAAGCTCTAGACAATGCTTTCTTACCCGTCAGCCAAAAAATCTACGCTGATGCAGGTGCAGGTAGCGAGGGTATGGATCCAAGCCAGTTCCAACAAGGCGCGGATGCGTCAGCTGACAGTAACCAAGCTGATGATGACGTAGTCGATGCTGAGTTCACTGAAGTAGAAGAAGATAAGAAATAATTTATTTCACTAGCTTCTTATCTAAAAGCTAGTTATTGCTAAAAGCAAAAAACGCATCTTTCGAGATGCGTTTTTTAATGGCTACTATTCAGTTATAGCTGTACTTATATATAGTGGGAGTATTTTAAAAGCGCTACGGTACTGCTGATATATCGATATTACTTTTCATTGACTATAGTGGTTACTCATTCACGTATATTTGGTATTTATTAGCATGAAAGCAGTGAAATACGGCCATACTTTTTATTGAAAAGCGAGCAATGTAACAAGAAGTTTCATATCTCTGCCTTTGTAACCCACCAAAAGATAAAAGCTTGCAAAACTTAACTCTCGTACCGTTAAACAATGACAGATTGTAAGAAATGATTTGTTACTATGTACTCATCGTTAGCAAACAGGGCGATATGGCTACAACAGCCAGTATAATTAGTCAAATAACTTGTTTGTAAAAATTAAGTTCAAAGGAGATCAAGATGAAAACTCTACAAAAAACTCTAATCGCACTAGCCGTTGGTTCTTTAGTTAGCGTAGGCGCACAAGCTGCCGCATCTTATGGTAATGGTTACACTGGTCAGCCATATGCTGGCGTGAAAGTAGGTCAGTTCATGTTGGATGATGATGGTACTGATAGCCTTGATGATGCTACCGCATACGGAGTGTATGGTGGTTACAACTTCGATCCTAACTTTGGCGCGGAAGTTGAATACATTGGCTCAAGCGACACTGATGTTAGAGCGGGTGGTGTAGATGGTGAGTATGATGTCAAAACTTATGGCGCTTATGGTACTTATCGTTACTACTTCCCAAATACTGCCCTATATGCTAAAGGTAAGTTAGGTATTGCTAATACAAAAGTTGATGTCAATTATGACGATGGTGACAGCTTTAGCAACAGTGATACTGGCATTGCAGGTGGTGTAGGTCTAGGTTATGCCGTTAATTCTAATTTTGGTGTAGAAGCTGAATATGCCATGATGGACAGTGACGCTGATGCCAAACTTGTTACAGTAGGTGCTAACCTAAAGTTCTAAGGTTATTAACGTAGCTTTATTATAAATCTATAATAAAAAAACGATCACTCAAGTGGTCGTTTTTTTATGCCTATTACTATAGTCATAAAAATTTGTTTCGTTCTTCATTCTAAACTATAACTAATGGTATAATATTGATCTTTAAGGCAATATTCATAACCGAAGTGTGCTACATTGAATAGTAGGACTAAAAAGGAGGGTACGACAATGATTGAAACTGTTTTTATGATTGAACCCTGGCATTGGTTGGTATTAGGTTTTACGCTAATGATTGCCGAAATGTTCATCCCTACCTTTGCTAGTCTATGGTTTGGTGCTGCCGCAATTATTGTCGCCGCTCTAGCTTGGTTATTGCCTGTTCCTATCCTATTTCAAGTGCTGATTTGGTTGACATTATCCGTACTATTTATGTTTGCTTGGATCAAATACATCAAGCCCTTATCGATAGACCGTACTAAAGCCGGACTTGGTGGCAGTGTCATCATAGGTGAGACGGGTATGATAATCCTGAAGCCTCAAGGCAAGGCACTTGGGATGGTGCGTTTCAATGTACCAATTGTCGGCGCTGACGAATGGTCCTGTCGTACCCAAGGCGAAACGGTCGAAGTAGGTGACAGAGTCGTCGTCACAGATATCGTTGGTAATGAGCTTATTGTCGCTTTGACTAAACGTATTGCCGCACCTAGTGCTACAGCTGTTCAGCCTGATATTAGCCCTGCTATCGAAAGCCGTCCTGTCACACATGACATTAAGATTAATAGATTGAATCTTAATAAGCCTGATTTAGACAGAGTACGCCTCAACAACAAGTTTACTGATAAGTGATTTGCTAAAGTTTTATTTGACTTAGCGGCGACTTACAGTACCCCTCAAGTGATAAAGCGTAAACACATACGACATTGCTGACTCATTAACGGTAATGGCTCAAGGAGAGTGTTATGAATAGCATTTTAAGTAACCTGAACGGCGTTAGTATCGTTATGTTGGCACTAATAGCCCTGATTGCCTTTACCGTATTTAAAGGGGTACGTATTGTTCCTCAAGGTTATAAATGGATCGTCCAGCGTTTAGGTAAATATAATCAAACGCTTGAGCCAGGCTTAACTTTGATTATCCCTTTTATTGATACTGTTGCCTACAAGATCACTACCAAAGACATCGTGCTTGATATCCCTTCGCAAGAAGTGATTACTCGTGATAACGTGGTTATCATTGCCAATGCCGTCGCCTACATCAGTATCGTACGTCCAGACAAAGCGGTCTATGGTATCGAAGATTATGAATATGGTATTCGTAATTTAGTACAGACCTCATTGCGCTCGATCATCGGTGAGATGGATTTGGATAGTGCTTTATCGAGCCGCGATGAGATCAAAGCTAAACTCAAGCATGCAATTTCAGAGGATATTGCGGATTGGGGTATCACTCTAAAGACCGTTGAGATTCAGGATATTAATCCATCGCAAACCATGCAAATGGCGATGGAAGAGCAGGCCGCTGCTGAGCGTCAACGTCGTGCTACGGTTACTCGTGCCGATGGTCAGAAACAAGCCGCTATCTTGGAAGCAGATGGTCGTCTAGAAGCGTCGCGTCGCGATGCTGAAGCGCAAGTTGTCCTCGCAAAAGGGTCAGAAGAGTCTATTCGCCTGATTACGGGCGCTATGGGTACTGAAGAGATGCCGATTGTCTACTTGCTAGGTGAGCAGTACATTAAAGCGATTCGTCAGCTAGCAGAATCTGACAATTCTAAAATGGTAGTCCTACCTGCTGATATCTTAAGTACGGTTAAAGGTATGGTTGGCGACAAGCTAAAAGTGTAGTAAAACTCTTTTGATTATATTAAATAAGAATAGTCAGCTCTATATGAGCTGGCTATTTTTTTGTTTACCATTTCACAGTTAAAAATGACGTGGTCTCTAATAGTCTTTTTAGTAAGGTATGATATCTGTAGATAATACTATTCAATAATTTAGAACAATAAGAAAATGATGAGGATCAACAATGCCAAACCACAATAGAACCAGCATAACAATTAGTGCAAACGACTTTATACAAGGAACGCCACTGCCTTATAGCGTGCTGGATAATCAGCATATCAATGCCGCTTATCCTGAAAAAAAGTTAGAAATTCGCAACGGTGGTTTTGGCTCTGATGCAGCTGTTCATCCAACCAATGCTAATCAATTTTATGTGCTTACCGATCGTGGACCTAATGCTGACTTTGACGGTAGTGCCGGTAGCGGCAAGTTGTTTTTATTACCAAATTATACCCCACGTATTGGACTGTTTGAGCTGCAAACGGATAGCCAAATTATAAAAATTAGAGAGATTTTACTCAAAAATACTGATGGCACTCCTATCAGTGGTCTGCCGAATCCACAAGCGCTGGGCGGCACTAATGAGATACCTTATGATGTTGATGGTAAACTGATGCTAATGAATCCTGATTTGCCATTCGATGAAATCAGTAATCCAATAAAGACTGACGTTAATGGCTTAGATCCTGAAGGATTAGCGGCATTGACAGATGGTAGCTTTTGGATTAGCGATGAATATGGTCCACACCTTGTGCATTACAATGCAGATGGAGTAGAGATTGAACGTATCAATCCATTCTCTGCTGATGAGCGTAACAATCTTATCATTGATGGCAAGACCATATTATTACCAGCAGAGCTTGCCCATCGTCGCGCCAATCGCGGAATGGAAAGTCTGACCATCACTCCTGATCAAACGACTTTAGTCGGCATTATAGAGTCGGCAATGGACAATCTTGATAAAGTAGGTCGTGATGCCGATCTAACTCGTATCGTGA
>JBBSUA010000122.1:0-6097 GCA_038235315.1 Pseudomonadales bacterium
CCTTCACCTGCTATTTTTAAGGCTTCTGTACCATAAGCTCTGCCCCCATGATTAACGATAAACCCTGGTGTATCTTTTGCCACCACACCTAAATGACCCATACGTTTGGCTAGATTTATAAGCGTTTCTACGACACAGGCGTCAGTAGAGAGACCTGGAATAACTTCAACGATTTTCATAAGCGGCACGGGATTAAAGAAGTGAAATCCAACTACGCGCTCAGGAATGCTACATACAGAAGCAATAGCCGTCACAGACAATGAAGAGGTATTGGTTGCCAGAATCGTTTCGGGTTTAACAATGCTCTCTAACTGTTTGAGCAGCTGCTGCTTTATTTCTAAATTCTCAATAATCGCTTCAATGACAAGATCTACTGTGGCAATTTTAGCTATATCTTCAATTACGGTTAGATTGCTTAAGGTGGATTGCAACTGCTCATCAGTAAATTTACCTTTGGCGCTTAATTTTTTGAGCGTTGCTTGTAAGGACTGGCGTCCTTGCATAGCAGCATCTGCTCTGGCATCAAATAAAAGTACTTGAATACCAGCTTGAGCAGCGATTTGGGCGATACCCATACCCATAACACCCGTGCCAATAATGGCTAATGATTGAATAGCTGATGATTTAACGGTCATAACAATCCTTTATAGATTCTCGTTATATGAACTTATTTTTAGAGCCAACTTGCTATAGTAAGCAAACTACTTCCCTTTGTAATTTGCATCACGCTTTTCTAAAAAGGCTTTTGCCCCTTCTTTTTGATCCTCAGTGTCAAACAGAATCTGAAAAGCTTTACGCTCCAAAGCCAATGCGGCTTGCAATGGCATGTCTACCCCTAAATTAGCGACTTCTTTGATTTGAGTTAAGGCGATGGGAGAATAGCCAGCTAGTTGTTCAGCGATCTCGATGGCGCGCTTGATAGTAGCTTCATCTTCAACGACTTCAGAGACCAGTCCCATTTGATCCGCCTCCATAGCACTTATCATATCGCCCGTTAAGATGAGCTTCATGGCTTTGTGTTTACCAAGTACGCGAAACAGCCGCTGTGTGCCACCAGCTCCTGGCATCAATCCAATTTTGATCTCTGGCTGTCCAAACTTCGCAGACTTGCCAGCGACTATAATATCGGCGTGCATAGCAAGCTCACAGCCCCCGCCGAGCGCATAGCCATTTACCGCCGCGATAATTGGCTTACGGCAATTAGTAATAGCATCCCAATAGCGCTCACTATGACGCAGATAGACGTCGACCGTTTTTGCAGTTAAGAAATCATTAATATCAGCACCCGCTGCAAATACTTTGTCACCACCTGTTAATACAATAGCCTTAATAGCTGGGTCATCGTTCAATTGAATAAAGATATTTGCCATTTGCTCGCGCAATTCGTTGTTTAAAGCGTTGCGAACCTTAGGACGATTAAGTTTTATCACACTCACGCCATTGCCTAATGTCTCACAAATAATAATTGGCTCTTCCATGTCTTCCATGATGCTATCCTCTAAAGTTTTATCATTTACTTCAAATAAAAATATACCGCATTGCGGTTATTAAAACCGAAATTATTGTAATCTGATTTATTATAGATTATGCTAATAAAACTTAACAAGCTATTTATCCTTAGAATTTAGTTGAGGATACGCCCTAAACAAAATATTCGTTCTATGAGTCATATTACTAAATTAGCAGCTTCGCATTACATGACATTAGACAAGGAAATCACATGATTAGAGATAAGGAAGTCCTCGACCATATTGTCGATACCGTTCGCCAGTTCGTAAACAATCGGCTGATACCTAAAGAAGATTGGGTCGCAGAAAATGACCGTCTACCAGAAGATATTATTAGCCAAATGCGTGAATTGGGTCTGTTTGGACTCACGATTCCTGAAGAGTATGGTGGTCTAGGTTTGACCATGGAAGAAGAAGTCATCGTCGCCTTTGAGATGGGACGCACCTCCCCCGCCTTTCGCTCACTCATCGGTACTAATAACGGTATTGGCTCTTTAGGTCTAGTCATTGATGGTACTGATGAGCAAAAACAGAAGTATTTACCTAAACTTGCTAGCGGCGAGATTATTGGCTCGTTTTGTTTGACTGAACCTGAGTCTGGCTCAGATGCCGCGTCGCTCAGAACGACTGCTATCAAAGACGGTGATACCTATATTCTTAACGGTACTAAACGTTACATTACCAATGCTCCTGAAGCGGGTGTATTTACCGTTATGGCACGTACTGACCCTGAAAACAAACGTGCAGGCGGTATCTCAGCATTCATTGTTGAAAGCGATACCCCAGGTATTACTTTGGGTAAGTGGGACAAAAAAATGGGTCAAAAAGGCGCACATACTTGTGACGTCATCTTTGATAACTGCATCGTGCCAGCGGATGCTCTAATTGGTGGTGTTGAGGGCATTGGTTTTAAAACCGCTATGAAAGTTCTGGATAAAGGTCGTTTACATATTGCGGCTGCCAGTACAGGCGCTGCCACACGAATGCTCGATGATGCTTTACGTTATGCGGTAGATCGTAAGCAATTTGGTCAGCCTATTGCTAGTTTTCAGCTGATTCAAGCAATGCTTGCCGATTCAAAAGCGGAGATATATGCGTCTAAATCTATGGTGCTCGATGCCTCACGCCTACGTGATGAGGGCAAGGATGTCGCTACGGAGTCCTCTTGTTGCAAGATGTTTGCAACTGAGATGTGCGGGCGCGTCGCAGATAGAGCTGTACAGATTTTCGGGGGTGCGGGTTACATTGCCGACTATGGGATTGAGCGTTTTTATCGTGATGTGCGTCTATACCGTCTGTATGAAGGAACGACTCAAATCCAACAACTTATTATCGCTCGCAACATGATTAAAGAAGTTAGCGAGTAAATTTATTTAATACAAACTAAGACTGTTGATGACTATGCCTACCCCTGATGATATTGCTAGTAGTGCTCACCTTGAGCTGCTTGAGCCTATAACCCAAATGCGCGACCAAAGCGATCGCCAGTTTGTCACCGCTTTGGCACGCGGGCTTGAGCTGCTGCGCTGTTTTACGCCACAGCAGCCTTTACTGGGCAATCAAGAACTAAGCCAATTGACAGGATTGCCTAAAGGCACAATTACGCGCTTAACTTATACTTTGGTCAAGTTAGGTTATCTTAAACAATCGAGCGGCAGTACCAAGTATCAATTGGCAGCTGGGGTATTAGGTTTTGGCTATACGATGATGGCGAACCTCTCACTCAACAATTTGATCACCCCTTACATGACAGATCTAGCAGATTATGCTAATAGTGCGGTGGCAATGGCTACCCGCGATAGGCTTACGATGGTCTACCTCAACGTTATACAAGGCTCTGGCACTACGACTATGCGGCGCAATATTGGCTCTTATCTGCCTATACATACCAGTGCTATGGGACGCGCTTGCCTAGCCAGTATGCCATCCGCTGAACGAGATTTTATAATGTCTGCCATTCGTAATAGGCATCCTGAGGACTGGGCAAAGAGTAGTAAAGCGTTACAACAGGCCTTTAGAGATTATGAAGACTTTGGCTACTGCTTCTCATTTGGTGACTGGCAAAAAGAGGTCAATGCGGTTGCGACTGCCATTATGCATCCCAGTGAAGGTTTGCTTACCTTTAACTGCGGTGCACCAAGCTTCGTGCTTAGTCGTACCAAACTTGAAGAGGATATTGCTCCGCGCCTGTTGCATATGAAGCATAATATTGAAAGTAATTTATAGCGGGCTTAACCTGCGGAATTTTTTACCAAAACTAAATAGTGCTATGCTTTTTATGTTTGCTATAGTCAATTTTCGATAGTAGAAAAGCAACTTGGTTTACCTAAAAATATTGATTTTAATAACAGGGAAAAAATTATGACCTATAAGAATGTAACCGTAGCTGGAAGCGGTGTTTTAGGCTATCAAATTGCCTTTCAAGCCGCGTTTCATGGTTTCAATGTTAGCGTATATGACATTAATGATGAGGTGCTAGATAAAGCAAAAGCAAAGTTTGAATGGATGTGTAAAGCCTTTAGGAAAGATTTGCGAGCAACTCAAGAGCAATTAGACAAGGCTTTTGAAAATCTGAGCTATACCTCAGACTTAGCAGAGGCCGTCAAAGATGCTGATCTTATGATTGAAGCTATCCCAGAGGTTCCACAAATTAAAATTGAGTTTTATGAGACGCTTGCTAAATTGGCTCCAGAAAAAACTGTATTTGCAACAAATACCTCTACTCTACTCCCTAGTCAGTTTGCTGACTCAACGGGACGAAGTGCTCAGTTTTTGGCTCTACATTTTGCCAATAAAATCTGGGTACACAATGTCGCTGAAATCATGGGTCATCCTGGGACGGATCCTAAAGTGTTCGATGATGTCGTTGCGTTTGCAACCGCGATTGGCATGGTGGCATTACCGCTAAATAAAGAGCAGCCGGGCTATGTTATGAACAGTTTATTAGCGCCATTTATAGATGCTGCTATGCAATTGGTAGCCAAAGAGGTTGCCGAACCGCATACCATAGATAAGACATGGATGATAGTAACTGGTGCTCCTGTAGGACCATTTGGTATGCTAGATACTATAGGTATCAATACTGCTTACAACATTACTAAAATGTCTGCTGAAGCGACTCAAAACCCTGCAAGGTTTAAGGCCGTTAAATATCTAAAAGAACAAATGATTGATCAAAATAAACTAGGCGCTGCCTCTGGTGAAGGGTTTTATACTTATCCAAATCCTGCTTATATGGATGCTGACTTTTTAAAATAATAAGCTGAAAACTTTGTATTGGCTTTAAAAGTGACTTGGTTTTAAGGTATGTAAAACAGCTACTCGCTTTAAGTTGTATTAAAGCGAGTAGCTGTTTAAGGATAGGGCTTGAGCTTTTCTAAGCTACTAAGCACTAACTGGTGCTAAGCTAACCGATATCACTACTATAAAGCCATAAAAGGATAACTAGAATGAGCGACTTAACTAATGCTTATATTATCGACGCTATTCGTACACCCTTTGGACGTTATGGTGGAGCGCTGGCAACCGTCCGTGCCGATGACTTAGGGGCTATTCCTATCAAAGCGTTAATGGAACGTAATAGCTGCGTCGACTGGTTAAAAGTTGATGATGTCATCTATGGCTGTGCCAATCAAAGTGGCGAGGACAACCGTAACGTTGGACGGATGTCAGCACTGCTAGCAGGTCTTCCCTATCAAGTACCTGCCATCACGGTGAATCGTCTGTGTGGATCATCAATGGATGCACTAGCGATGGCAGCACGAGCTATTAAAGCAGGCGAAGCTCATTTAATCATAGCAGGTGGAGTGGAGAGTATGAGCCGCGCGCCATTTGTGATGGGTAAATCTAGCAGTGCCTTTGGTCGTAGTCAAGAGCTTCAGGACACGACCATGGGCTGGCGTTTTATTAATCCAAAGCTTGACGAGAGGTATGGTACTGAATCTATGCCGCAAACGGCTGAAAATGTCGCTGAACAGTTCGATATTAATCGCGCTGATCAAGATGCTTTTGCACTGCGTAGTCAACAGCGGACAGCAACGGCTCAAGATGCAGGGTTTTTTAAAAAGGAGATAACCCCTGTTATTATACCGCAGCGCAAAGGTAATTCTATAACCGTTGACACTGACGAGCACCCACGCGCGAATACCACGCTTGAGAAGTTGGCTAAACTACGTCCTATTGTTAGTGCTGATGGCACAGTGACTGCTGGTAATGCTTCTGGCATCAATGACGGTGCGGCGGCTTTTTTGGTTGCCTCAGAACAAGCGGTTCAGGAGTTTAACCTAAAACCACGTGCCCGTATCATCGCATCAACGACAATAGGTGTTGAGCCGCGTATTATGGGCTTTGCTCCCGCGCCTGCCATGAAAAAGCTACTTGAGCAAACAGGTTTGTCTCTTGATGAGATGGATGTCATTGAGCTCAATGAAGCCTTTGCTGCACAGGCGTTAGCTTGTACTCGTGATTTAGGTTTACCTGATGATAGCGAGCGTGTCAATCCCAATGGCGGTGCTATTGCGATTGGTCATCCTCTTGGCGCATCGGGAGGAAGAGTCGTTTTAACTGCTTTGAATCAACTTGAAAATAAA